>JAADFP010000083.1 GCA_013152825.1 Caldisericota bacterium
TAGTGATAGCACGAGCAATCCTCTTTAGCAGTACTGTTTTACCTGCGCGGGGAGGAGAAACAATCAACCCTCTTTGCCCCTTTCCTATGGGGATTAACAAATCTATAAGACGTGTGGAGAGATCCTTGGGGTCATAATCCAGCTTGAACTTAGGCTGGGGGAAAATAGGGGTAAGCGTTTCGAAAGGCCTTCTTCCCTGGATCTCGGCGGGAGTAAGAAAATTTACTGCCTCCACCCTTACTACGGAAGGATATTTCTCCTTCTCCACATCTCTGGGGGCCCTAACCATGGCAATTATATGGTCACCCGTTTTCAATCCTGACCTTTTTATCACCATGGGGGAAACATAGATATCATCAGAGGTAGGAAGATAATTGGAATAACGGGAGCGGAGAAACCCAAAACCGTCAGGGAGAACCTGTAAAATGCCCTCGCATACATAACTCCCATTGTTTTCTGCCTGTTTGCGCAGCATTTCCAGTATTAACTCTTCTTTTTTCTTGCCCCTGACCGGGGATATCCCTAACTTCTTGGCTAAAGATTCCAACTCCCTAATTTTCATATCCCGCAGGGTGCCAAAATCAACTCGTTTTGCAGTAGCCTCATCCATCACTTATTCCTCCTTTGCCCATCTTTTCCACAAATTTTCTACCTGCAGAAAAGTATTTGATAGGTCTCCTTGGTTATCAATAACATGGTGAGCAAGTTTCACCTTTTCTCTTAAAGGTAACTGAATCCTGATAATCTGTTCTGCCTGTTTTTTGGTAAATCCCTTCTTTACCAGGCTTTCTACCCTTTTATCCTCACATCTATTTACTACTACTATTTTGTCAAAGAGGTCCTCCCATCCTACCTCAAAAAGAAGTGGTACTTCACAAACTACCACTCCTTTCCCATTCTTTTTCTCCCGGTAACGAAGAATTTCCTCCTTCACATACGGGTGAAGAATTCCCTCTAACTTTCTCCTTGCTTCATTATCCTGGAAAATAATTTCCCTCAATCTTTTTCTATCCACCTTTCCATCCTTCACTACTTCCTCGCCAAATTCTTTTACCAGTTCCTCTTTCACTTCTTCTATCTTTTTATGGCACAGAATATCTGCATCTATAGATACAGCTCCCAGATCCTCAAAAAATTTTCTTACCGTTGTCTTACCCGAAGCCACTCCTCCCGTAATTCCTATTAATTTCATGAATTCAGAAAAGGGTTGGCTGGACCTCTTTAAGTCTGGGCAGTAGTTTTTTAAATTCCAACTGCTGAAAAATATTTTTAAGCTTTTCTACGTCAGGCTTACCTACCTCAAAAAATTCCTTTTTTACTTCAAGGGGAAGGATAACCAACTTTATTAAACTTAGATTACGCTCTACAAGTTTTCTATTAGGGATTAATTTATCTCTTATTGATTTACCTATTTTATCACAATTCAAAAAGATTTTCTCTATATTCCCCCATTCCCGGATAAGTTTGCGGGCAGTTTTTTCTCCGATGCCGGGAACTCCTGGTATGTTGTCAGAAGAATCACCGGTCAAAGATAGATAATCAGGGATAAGCTCGGGAGGAAAACCGAATTTTTCTATTATTTTCTCCCGGTTATATATCTCGCCCTTTTTGAAAGGATTCATCACTTTTATCCCTTCATCCACTATCTGTAAAATATCCTTGTCAGAAGTAAGGATATATACCTCAGGGAACCATCGTTCTCCCTTCCAGGCAAAGGTAGCCAGGATATCATCCGCTTCATAACCTTCCTTTTCACACTGGGGAATACCCAGGTAAGTAAGGATTTCTTTGATCAGAGGTATCTGGGAAGAAAGATCTTCCGGCATAGGAGGGCGGTTAGCCTTATAAGTGCTTAATTGTGCATGCCGGAGGGTAGGGCCCTTTGCATCAAAAACAACAGATAGAAAACGAGGTTTCTTTTCGTTCAACAACTTGAGAATCATGGTAGTAAACCCGTAAATTGCCTGGGTAGGAAATCCGTTTTTGGTCTCAAAGTAAGGCAGAGCATGAAAAGCACGGTAGAGAAATAAAGAGCCGTCTATCAAATAAAGGGGATTTTCTATATCACACATTTTGAAACGGTTTCTTCCTTTGCCCCTGGATTTATTATTTAGTATCCTGATATATATAGAGAGGCTCCCCTGGCAATCCGAAAACACACAAACATGCTTTCTCTCATTTTAACTCAGGATTTCCTGTCACCAATACGAAGACCTAACTGTCAGACAGCGTATCACCCGTCACTTATATCCACTTCCCGAAGTACTATCTTGTATTTAGAGGCTCTCCCGAAGTATCCATTCTCTTGACAGTTATAAATATCAGAAGGTTTCTCTTCTCCTGTCCTTTTGTCTTCTTCTGGAAGAAAGCCCTGCCGATAACCGGGATATCTCCCAGGAAAGGTATTTTGCTAAGTGCCTCCACTGTCTTACCCTTCATTAATCCACCTAAAACCACCGTGTCGCCATCATGTACAATCAATTGCGTGGAGGCATCCTGCACCTCGGGGACTGGCTGTTCAATAGTCAAAGGAGATTCCCCTGCTGTCTGCGCTACAATAAAGGTCTTGAATTCTGCCACATCACTCACCGTGGGATTGAGAGAAAGAAGAATGTTTTCTCCAAATATACGCGGAATCACATTAAGAATTATCCCCACATTGATGCTTTTAAAGGTGTAATCAAATGTAGTAGTAGATTTTGCCGATTCTCCCGTTCCCGTGGTAGAAGTAGAAGCATCTACATCCGAAACATAGGGAATATTTCTTACAAACCGTATTTGCGCCAGCTGGCCATTTATCACGGTAACTTTCGGTGCAGAAAGGACCTGAGTATCACTCCTGGCCATAAGCAAGTGCAGTACTGCGGAGAATTGAGGGTAATTCAAACGGGTGTAAGCTATATTTAATCCCTGGCTTCCGCTGATCATGCCTATCAGGGGAGTCCCCACCCCAGACATCAGGGAACCGGTCATAGTGTCATACTGCCACGACTGTCCCGGAATGCCGGATTGACGAGACTTTGTGTTATAGGGTCCTACTACATTCAGGTTGAAGTTAGAAAGCTCCAGACCTATATCTTTTAAGGCATCCGCACTTACCGTGATAAAGCGCGCTTCCACCGAAACCTGGTAAGGAATAGAAAGACTGTTTAAGAATTTCCTTATATTTTCAATATTTTCTTCCGTATCTCTTACCACTAACCTGTTCTGGGAAGGAATTATCTGGCGACTGCCGCCGGGGACAGGCGGGAAGAGCTGGTTGAGAAGGATTAACATCTCGTTTCCTTCCGTAGTACCGCCTGCCTCTGCTCCCTGGGCTCCACCTCCCGCTGCCCCCTGTTCCTTAAGTCTCTCTTCTATACCTTTCTGCAATTCAATACCTACTCCTCCTCCTTCTCCTCCTTCTGTCCTGATTGCACCCAGCGGTATACGGGGAAGAGCCAGGAATTGCAGATCAAATACCTCTGTCTTCAAAGACTTATAGAGGTAAGTAACCCATATGTAATAAGGTTTTATGACAAACCCCAATCCCCGAGAATAAAGTAACACTTTAAGTGCTTCTATAAGCGGAATATCTCTCAAAGAAGCAGTAATTTTCATGGTGCTGGGGGACGGGATATTAGGCTGTGGGGTTGCCGCAGCTGCCTCTTCTCCCGGGGCAGGAGGCATCCCTCCCGCTTCCGATGCAGTGGGAGCTGGTTCAGGGGCAGGAGCTGCTGCTGCACCGCCTCCCCGGAATATACTCTCATCAATTACTATATTTATTCCTGTCCGGCGGGAAAGGAACATTATCACATCTCTTAAGTTTGCATTGGTAAATTCCAGGGAAACTTTCTGCATGGCTTTCTTTCTAATGGCCGCGATAGCCAATGTTTCTTCTGCGCTTGTTTTCTTCCTGATTTCTGCCTTCTTGTATTCCCCCGGTTTACGACTGGGGATAGAAGCTTTTTCTACTTCAAGAAGCCGTCTCTCCCTTTCCACCCGCAGCTCTTCTTCCAGCTTCTTTCCTTCCAGTTTTGCCTGAGCAAGTTTTGCCTGGTTCAGCCAGTAAACCGCTTCTTTAAACTGAGGATCCTTGGCTACCACAACTTCGAGAATGCTGATGGCATCCTCATAATCACCCTGGTTGTAAAGATGTCTCGCTTCTTTGTAATGCACGGTAAGCAAAGCCCTCTGTCTTTCTTTCTCTTCCCTGATACTCTTTGCCTTTTCCCCTTCCTGGGAAAGTTCCAGGAAGAATTTAGCATTTTTATGCTCTGGGTTTATAGTGAGCACCTTCTGGAATTCCTGTATTGCTTGTTTAAATTGCTCTTTCCTGAAATAGCGATACCCCAAAGTATAATAAGTATCTATCTTTCTCTCTTTTATAGCTTCTTCTTTCTTTATTTTCTTTTTCTTGCTTCTTTCCAGCAGGTCCTTTGCCTTGGTCAGGTATGTTTTCGCTTCCGGATAGCTGGGATAGCGAGAAAGAATCTCCTCAAATGTACCTATTGCCTTCTCGTATTCCTTCTGTTTTAAATAAGTTACCCCCTGTTCCAACAACTTTTCTGCACTTTCTTTTATTTTCTTCTCCCTGAGTTTCTTCTCAAATTTGATTATTTCCGCCTTCAGCCTGGCTTCTTTCACGGCTTCTGACTCTACCTGGCTTTTCTGCTCCAGCTTGGTTTCTTCTATGGCTCTGGCTCGGGCTTCTTCCACTTTCCGCAAGCCTAACTCAGCCTCTTTCCGACCCGGCGATTTCTGCAGTACTGCCCGGTATATCTTTTCTGCAGTAGCAAACTCTTTCCGTGATAACGCCTTACCGGCTTCTTTCAGCAACTGCTGGATAGCTTCCTCTTTTTGCCGCGCTATTTCCTGCTGTCTGCGCTCCTCTTCCCGCTTCTTCGCTTCCTGGTAAGCACGCTC
>JAADFP010000084.1 GCA_013152825.1 Caldisericota bacterium
CTGGGGTTATCCTGCGAAATATCCCTTGAAATGTAAGGAGAAAGATAACCTCTCCATCCCCTTCCCATCCATAGCCAGTAATAGGGATCCGTAGACACAGGATCCTGGGCAATGGGAAATATTTCCTTGAAATCCTGCAAATAGAGATAGAATCCGTAACCTATCTGACGCAGGTTACTGGCACATACTGATTTGCCTGCCTGCAGTCTCGCTTTCTTCAAGGCCGGCAGAAGAAGCGCTGCAAGAAGCGAGATAAGGGCAGTAACCACCAGAAGCTCTATCAGGGTAAATCCTTTTTTAATCTTTCTCAGCACGCTTTTCATAATCTTATATCCCCAGGTAACGAGAAATCAGATTCCGTGCTTTTACTTTATCTTCGGTTCCCTTTACCATCACTCGCGCATCAGGGAAAAGGTAAAAAATGTTTCCCTCTATCTCCCACACTAAATATCCTCCCCGCTCTTCCAGTTTCCCTCTTCTCTTTAATTTATTCTTGTAAATATCCAGGTCAAATTTTTGCTGCTCCGGAAAGACAACCTGGACTGCATTCCTCCCACAGAGAGTGGTAAGAGTAGAAAATCTTCCTTGCAAGAAAGTAAATTCTTTCTTCTGGCAAGCTGGACATTCTTCTCCTCTCTTTACCTTTATCTTACGGAATTTCCCTTCCCAGGCATCTACGGCAAAAAGATTTCCTCCTCTCTCTTCTCCTTTAATCAATCGATAAAAGAGTGTAAGTTGAATCCCACTTATTATCATCACCACTGAATTTATAATACCCACCCTTTCACAGGTTTCCAGCATCCCCGGAGAGGGAGGTGAGGGAAGAAAACAACTAAAGCAGGCACTCTCTCCAGGCAAAATAGCCATACTCATCCCCTGACTTCCCACCACACTTCCATAAATCCAAGGCACACCTTCCTTTATTGCCACTTCATTTATCAAGTAGCGTGTCTCGAGGTTGTCCGTAGCATCAATTATACAATCTACTCCCTGAGCCAGAGAAAGAGCATTCAGATAATGGAAATCACCAAAACATGTTTCTATCTTTGTATCTGTGTTTATCCGTCTTGCCTTCTCTTCCATAATTTTCACCTTTATCTTTCCACTTTTAGCCTCTTCTTCCTCCATAAATGCATGTCGGTGCAAGTTATCAATACTGGAGAAATCTCTATCCACCACCCTGACAAATCCTACCCCTGCTCTTACCAATCCCTGCAGAAGAAAAGAGCCCAGTGCTCCTCCACCTACTAAGAGCACTTTTGTACTCTTCAGTTTCTCCTGCAACTCTTCTCCCCATAAAGGAAAGATAATCTGGCGCAGGTACTTCTCATTCACCTCAAAAGCTCTCCCTTTCATCAATCGTGAATTCCCGACATACACCGAGGCAAGACATCAGTCTAAAGACTTCCCCCACTTTCCTGGATACCCGCCTGCTCCCTCCCGATATTTCATCGGGAGGGAGCAAATAGGCAAAGCACCAGGAAACTGCTTACTACTCACTATTTACTAACTTATCACTTCACTTCCCGCATTCTCATGTTCTTAAAGGTAAGCCCTGACTCTGGACCGGGTAGAGGCGCCACGGGCTCAGTGAGTAAAAAGTCTCCTTTCTTAATCCACATTTTTAAAATCTCTGCTACCTCTCTTGCCTTAGCATAGCTGGAAAGGCCAGCAGTGGGGACTTCTTTTCCTTTAATAGTAATTTTTCCGCTCTTTAATTCCTGGTAGTTAGCCTCTCCCAGGGCACCCGGAATCACCTGCGGGTAGGCTTCGCTGTAATCTACTATGGGAGCGTAAATCTCACTGTCTTTCACCGCGGTATGTATAGCGGGCAATCTCCTCGTCAAGAATGGGTATGGGAACCCCGATACCCACGGTAAGAGTAACGCCGTAGCCAGTCATGGTAGTACCCCTGAGCCACTCTGGAGACATCTGTTTTAAGTCTCCTATAACTGCCAGGGTTCCCGCTCCTCCACAGGGTACGCCATTCTCTTTCCGCTTGGCAGTAGGATTATGCTGAGTACCCTGCCAGGCTACATATCCAATTCCTCCTCCCAGGAATATTTTTGTGCCTATTCCCAGGGTTTCATAATAGGGATCGTTGAGAAGCGGCGAGAGCTGGCCTGCACTGCAGTAGTTAGCATTGCCCAGACGTGGCTTGAGGATACCCATGTAAGTGTATATGGTCTTTTCTGAAAGGTTTACGGCAATATTGTAATTCTGGTAGCAGTTGCGGGGATTGAAGAGAACTGCTTCATTTACATCCTTGATATTTATCCAGACTTTTAGCTTTTTCCTGGGGTAACAGTCAGTACCGTAAGCCTCTGCTTCCAGGAGAATATCCTTTCCTGCCACGAACTCCTGGATTACATGACCTCCGCCGTATTTGAAGGCTCCCGGGTGGACGGCGTTGCGCGGATCATCGTCCGGCAGGGCAGTACAACCCAGGTATATGTCCACGGCGGCCCATCCGGCATAGGTGGGGACATTATTGAGGTAGCATTTACCTCCTCCAATTTTTATGCGTGGCTTGGCATGTCCCACGTTGATATACATTCCGCTGGAACACATAGGGCCAAAGGTTCCCGTAGTAACCACATCTACTTCCTGGCTGGCCTTTTTAGCCCCTTTTTCCTCCACAATATCAATCATCTCCTCCGCAGTAACCACCACTACCTCTCCCTTCCTTATTTTTTCATTGATTTCCTTAATAGTCTTAGCCATTCAGCACCTCCTTTCACTCTGCTTTAAACCACAGGTAAAATTTCTAACTCTCCCCACTGAAACGCTCCCATCGTGGAGCCGGGAGAATCCCATCAACTCCATCCCAAATTCTTTCTCTGCCTTCTTATATGCATCTGGATTAGTTTTCCTGCTAATTCTGGGTAGGGTTCTCCGTAAACCTTGGCTTGTATCCAATCATATACATTTTCCGCAAAAAAGTCCATTACATCGTTACCCCCTCGTTCGTAGTCGTCTATGAAGCGCGCTCCCTCAGTAGGCACTGCAATGGGAACGGGGATAGGCCCCGGGAAGCCCTGATGCACAGAAATACCATGCAATAAAAAGACAATTCCCTGCCCCACTGTTTTTTCATTTCCCGGCTCTGGCCCGGAAAATATGAAGGGAAGCCGATGCAGGGGGATACCAGAACCCCGGGAAATTTCAAAGAACAGGCGAAGTATACGGGCATTATCCACGCAGGCACCAACTGTCAGTACCGGGGGTATTCCGTATCTCTCGCATACCTCTTCCAGTCCCGAAGAAGAGATTTCCTTTGCTTCGAGACCACAGAACCCCTGATTGATAAGCGCGTAGGAAGAACACCCCGTAGAGAGCACCAACACACCGTATTCCACCAATTTGCGCACAATAACTACATGGTTATTCTCGTAGGGAACCTTGGGAGTATTGCATCCCACTACCGCCGCGATGCCTTTAATATTGCCCTTTTCCATCTCTTTTACAATATTCTCTACCCCTCCAAATTGTTTTATTATAGACTCCGGGGTCCATCCCACCTTAAGATTCTTGCGCAGAGGATTTACCTTTATTTCAATCTTCTTCTCCTTCCTCTTCTGGAAGGCCTCTATGGCAGTAAGCAATACTTTTCTGGCCATCTCTTCCTCTTTTCCCGGTTCATAGGGTAAATGCACCGCACCCGGGATACGGTTGGAATGCGAAGTAGTTATTATTGCTGTACCGTAACAATCGGCTATGAATTTTACTCCGGGGATAAAACACTGCATATCCACCACCACTGCGTCTATGGCTCCCGTGCCTATAATCAGTTCTGCCCCCATAATATTAGTGAAGGGAGGTACTCCATGGCGATAGAGAAGCTCCAACCCCGTGCAGCACAGTCCGCCCAGCTGAATTCCCTCTGCCCCCGCTTTCCGGGCTGCTTCTTTTATCTCTGGATGATGGGAAATCTCCACCACTTTTTCTGCCATTACCGGCGAATGCCCATGCAGGAGTATGTTCACCCGATCCTTGGTAAGCATACTGTAATCCACCTGTACCTCTTTGGGGGCAGGAATACCAAAAAGTATTTCTGTACCCAGGGAAGAGCCAAAAAGCCCTGAATAACAGTAAGCCAGAGCTGTACGAAAATCCTGTTTTATCATATCCATCCAGTCAGAGTTACCCCCCAGTCCGGTTTTATGCAATGATTCAAAAACTTCCCACATGGCAGAACGAGGAAGTATATCCAGGGCTTTCCACTTCTCGATTCTCTCCTCCGGAGCATAGGCAAAAAGTAATTTTAGGGGATGCTCATCCCAGCGGCCAAAATCCTGCAGCATTATTTCTGCTATCTCTTTAGCCAGAGCCTTCTCATCCTTGCTTTTATCCAGGGATAACCTTTCCGCCATTTCCTTGATCCTCTCCGAGCCCAGGAGAGTAAAATTTGCCTCACCCCTGGCCGCAGCAACAATAGCCTCGGCAACCTCCTGTGTATGACGGCAATGAGCAGCACAGCCTGCAGCCAGTGCCCGCACCAGGTTTCCCACCACAATTACGTTCATGTCTGCCCCGCATACTCCGCGCAAAACCTTTTTCTCCCTTCCTCCGAACCCTTTCTTGGAGATAATACGGCAGGGACCCCAGAGACATCTCTGGCAGCATATTCCCCTTAACCCGTAAGGGCATTGGGGCTGCTGTGCCATGAACCTATCCCAGACTGTTTCGCCCCCTTCCATTTCTATCTTATCCACTATATCCTTCACCAGGGGACAGGGACTCACTCTCTTCACGTCTTCTTTATCCGGGCACTCGGCATTTAATATGGAATATTTGTATTTCAACATGCTTTCCTCCTTTATAATCCTACTGTATAGAGAAACTGTGTCTCTGTCCTTAGTATCTTTACAATCTCATTTTTCAGCTTGAGGAATTCATCACTTATCTCATCCCTGGGCTTGGAAAAAGAAGGGACTATCTCCTTTACAATCCGGGTGGGGCGGGAAGAAAGAATAATAATCCTATCAGCAAGGTACAGGGCTTCCTCCACATTATGGGTTACAAATACTACCGTTTTCTTTTTCCTGCTCAAAATCCTCAAGAGCTCATCCTCCAGCACTTTACGCATGGAGGCATCCAGGGAGCCAAAGGGCTCGTCCATGAATAGCACTTCAGGGTCAACTGCCAGTGCCCGGGCCAGGGATACTCTTTGCTGCATCCCCCCCGAAATTTCTCCCGGGTACCGGTTCTCAAATCCGCGCAGGCCGGTAATTCTTACCAGTTCGGAAATTATCTTTTCTCTCTCTGCCTGCGGCACTCTTTTTAACTCCAGGCCAAATTCTATGTTTTCCCAGATGGTTCTCCAGGGAAAGAGGCCAAAAAACTGCCAGAGGAGTATTCTCTCCGGTGAGACTTCTTTCGCCCTTTCCCCGTCTATCAATACCTCTCCCCTGTCCGGCTTTTCAAATCCTACCAAAAGATTAAGCAGGGTGGTCTTTCCACAGCCGGAAGGCCCCAGGATAACCAGGAACTCACCCTCCTGCACCTCAAAACTTATTTCCTTAATCACCTCCACCCTTTCACCCCGCGGGGTGAGAAAGGATTTTCCCAGGTTTCTTACTATTATCTTAGGTAATTTCGAATTTTTCATAGCCTAAAACTCTCCCCCTTAACTTCCTGAGACTCACATCCAGCAAATAACCTATGGCACCAATAATTAAAATCCAGGCCACCATCTCGGAATAGGCAAATCTATCCCGGGCATCCAGAATCTGGTAGCCCAACCCCGAAGTAACCCCCAGCATCTCGGCGGGAACCAGGATAATCCAGGAGATTCCCACCGCCACTCTCAATCCAGTAAGCATATCAGGAAGAATGGCCGGGATTATTATTTTCTTCAAGATATCCCAGTCCATGGCTCCAAAATTCTTGGCAATTTTAATCCAGTCTTTCTCCACTCTTCCCACTCCGTGCGAAGTATTTATAATTATGGGCCATATAGCTCCCATGAAAACTAAAAAGTAGATGGGCTTATCCCCTATCCCCAGGAACATAATGGCCAGCGGCATCCAGGCCAGGGGAGAAATCATGCGCAGGAACTGAAAGGTAGCCAGGCTGAGCTGTTCCAGGACCCGGTAGTAACCGATAAGAATACCCATTGGTATTCCTCCCAGGGAAGCTACCAGCAAGGCTACCCCTACCCTCTTTAAACTGGGAAGCACCTGTTTCCACAACCCACCGGTAACCATAAGCCTCCACAACTCCGGGAAAACCTTTTCCACCCTCAGGTTGGACAACAGGGGATTCTTGACCATCAGCGTGGCCAGTTCCCACAGGATGAGAAAGATTATAAATCCCCACAGGGGCAAAAATCTCCCCGAGAATCTCACTCTTTCAGACTTCAATTATCTCCTCCCTCTGGGTAGGTGAATTAATATCCACCACGCCGGCAAAATTATTCCATCCTTTTGTCTCTTCCACGGCTTTAAGCACCGGGTCCCGGGCCATAAGCGTGGAAT
>JAADFP010000085.1 GCA_013152825.1 Caldisericota bacterium
TTCCGGAGAGAATCGAAAGCTATTCTCTCTTTGGCATCTTCCAGCCACCAGGTAAGAACTTCGGCCAGATAGTTTCCTTTTCCTTCTCCTTCCAGGCGGAGTTTATCTTCTTCTTGCAATATTCTTAAATCCCATAGGTGTTTATTGGGGTTTATAAAGATTTTAACCTTTTGGGTGAGCTCTTCACCTATCTTTTGTGCTTCTTCCCTGCTAGTATTAACTTTGATTTTCCATATTTCTTCCCGGGATAATGAATTTATTGTTTCTTTCCATCCCATATCTTCCTTTAATGTAGTAAAAGCCGTACTGCTTATAAGGTCGGAAGTTTTAAGTCTTACTCGTATCTCAATGATATAACTCATAATGATGCTAATTTTACCATCCTTTGCCTATGCGTGCCAGTAGAAAGAGAAGAGGTAGCAATAAATTGTGTAAATTATGGAAAAATAAATAAAAGAAGTTCAATCTTCTTTCAGGAAAAATCTTATGGGAATTTTTAATTGTACGGGTCTTTTACCCGGTGGAGGAGGAAAGGGGGCTGCTTTCCTGATGATTTCTTCTCCTGCTTTGTCCAGCCTCTTGTATCCGGACGAATTTAAAAGCGCTATTTTCTGGACCTCTCCGTTTGCCCCTATGGTTATTCCCATGGTAACTATGCCTTCTTCCCTGTTTTTTATGCTGGTAGAAGGATAAAATTTTGCCTTTTCTATCAGGTTTTTTATGGTCTTGAAATATTTATCTATCTCTTGCGTAGATGTCCCGGGAGCAGGGTAGGAAAATTTTACCGGAGTTGTTTCTTTTTCCCGGGGGGAGGCAGTTATCTCTGGAATCGCCCGGGATGAGTAGGAAGGAAGGTCTTTAAGGGAGGGGGAGGAAGTAAGAGGGAAATTGGGGGGGGAGGTCAGGTTGGGAAGTGAATAATGTCGAGGGATAATATTAGATGCTGAGGAGGGAGAGCTGATGGAGGGGGTAGAAGAAACTACCTCGGAGACAAAGATTAATTTTACCGGGGGAGGAGGGGATGAGTTATTATTCTCTGTGTAAGGAATAAAAAGGAGCCCCGTATGAAAGGTGAGCGAAAGAACTCCCCAGAAAATGAAATTTCTCATGGACTCTGAAGGGACAACACATTTATTTTTGTTGCCCCGTCTCTGCGCAGGGAATCTATGAGCCTGAGAAGGTCTTCTGAACGAGCATCTTTATCCACTTTAAGGAGAAGCTCTTTCTTTTTCCATTGTTCTCCAAATTTCAGGAAAAGTCTTGCCGCTATATCTTCTCCCTGCAGCTTTTTACCTTCCAGATAGATTTCTCCCTGGCGGGTCAAAGTTATTATTAGAGGCCGGGAAGGAAGCGAAGATGTCCCCTCTTTTACCACAGGAAGATTTACTTCTATGTTGTAAAGAGGCAGGAAGGATGAGGTAAGTATGAAAAATATGAGGATAAGAAGCATCATATCCACCATGGAAATCAGGTCTAAGTCGATATCTTTATCACAGTATCTTCTTATTTCCATCTTTAAATTCCTGGTTTATATAGAAGGAAACCTCGTCGATCTTTCTCAGGAAAAAATGGTAAAAAACAAGGGCTATTACTGCGATTATCAGTCCTGCTGCCGTGGTGAGCAAAGCTTCCCATATTCCCTTGGAAAGGAAGGCGATATTCACGTTTCCCCCTTTTAACTCAATGCTTCTGAATGTGCGAATCATTCCCATAACTGTACCCAGCAGTCCTATAAGAGGAGCAATACGGGAAGTAACTCCCAGGGCAGGGAGCCAGCCTTCCATTTTTCTTATTATTAAGTTGGCGGTAGCTTCGGTATTTTCAGCTTTTTTCACGGTTTCTAATATCTTCTCTGTTTTTATCCTGCTGAATTCCCAGAGCTTTTTCATGATTATGGCCAGGGAGAATATGGAAAGAAGATAAAGCGGATACATCAAAAAACCGCCTTTTTGGATTAAAGAGAAAAGGTTATGCATTTTTATTTTCCTTTTCTAATTGTGGGAGAAGAGGGAGAAGAAGCATAATTTTGCTTCTTCTCCCCTTTTTCTCCTTCATACGCTTAGAACTCCTTTTTGTAACTTATCCTGGCGTAATAATTTCTTTCTGGTGATGGATAGTAAACTACTTCTTTTCTGGAATTATAATAGGTTCCATACTCAGCGTATTTCTCATTGAATAGATTCTTCACTCCTACCAGTACTGTCCAGCCTTGCCTGGAATATGAGAGCCAGGTTCCTACATCCCAGTATTCGGAGAGCTTATCTCCTTTGTTGTCCCAGTCACTTATTGCGTACCGCTCACCCACATACATGCATTCCAGGCTTCCCTTGAGATAGTCAGTGAATCGATAGGCAATATTAAATGCTCCTTTATTACGCGGGACCCCGGGAATAATGTTTCCATTGTAATCACCTTTTTCCAGAATAGGAGACAGGTAAGTGTAATTGCCTCTGATGTCCAGTTTATCTGTTGGCTTCCAGAAAGCTTGCAACTCTATCCCGCTTCTCCTGGTTTTATCGTAGTTCTCATTAGCGCCGAACCCGAAGGGGCCACCCAGAGGATTGTAAAAGATTTCGTCCTTATTTTCTATCAGGAAGAGAGTAGCAGTGGCAGACAAGTTTTCTCTCACTTGCTGTCTTACTCCTACTTCGTACTCTTTCCCTTTCTGGATTTCCAGGTCTTCTAATTTCACACTGGCGTAGTTGAAGTATTCGTCAATTAACGGATACCGGAAAGAGGTGGAGTAGTTGAAAAACAGAGAATTATTTTCTCCATAAAGATAGTTAATGCCGAACTGCACGGCTTCCACTTTCTTATTAACCTTTGCTTTCTTATTCATCGTCTGAACGTATGGCCAGCCGAAATATACACTGTCAATTGCCCCCTTGTAAAAGAAGGCATAATTCGTATCTTCTTTTCTGTAGCCGGCGGAAACCTGTAGGTTTTTGGCAAGAGAGAATTCGTTACGAATGTATCCTGCCTTGCTCTCCTTTGTGGCCTTGAGGCGGGAGTCTGAGTTGTAGTAATCGCCGCTTCCCGAAGTATCTATGCTTCTATATGCGCTTTCTCCCTTGTAAAATTGTCTCCAGTAGTCTATTCCCAGGGTAAGCTTGTTGTCATGTCCTGCGATGGATTTTTCCCATACGTAGCGTGGAGTGACACCTGCCCAATCCATCTTGTTGTTTGACTGCCAGTCCCAGTTCCACCAGGAACTGGTCCATGAATCGAGGTATTTGCCGGTACCCAGGGAATCTGTGTTTCTTTTCCTGGAGGTAACTTCCAGGTACAGCTTGTTTCCTGGCTGAATATCCCAGTTTAAGCCAAAGGTAATGTATTTGTCTTTTGTCTTGGCAAAATCATCGGGAGTATTGGTTTCTCGCGGATTATTTTTGTAGTCATCTTCATTTACCCATCCAGGCATACCATAGTGGTCCCAGTGGTCTCCAAAGGATAAAGATGTCTCCAGGTTTGGGGAAATCTGATAGGAGATTTTCCCTCCGGAGTCTTTTGTCTTGAGAAAGCCATTTTCCCGGTAGCCATCATTGGAAGAGGAGGAGGCAGAAAATGCGTAGGAGAGGGAAGAGATTGCTCCTTCTGTAATTAGCTGTGTTTTGGAGAAATTATAAGAACCAACCTCCTGGAGTAACTTAAGAGATGGTTTACCCTTCCCCTTTTTAGTAATAATATTTATTACTCCTCCTGCGGCGTTGTCTCCGTAGAGGACTGATCCTGCTCCCCGAACAATTTCTATCCTCTCTATTCTTTCCAGCGGGATTTGACTCCAATCTACTCCGGATAAATCAATGGCATTGACTCTCATTCCATCTACCAAAACCAAAACATTAGAAGCTGAAGTTTCTCCGAAGCCTCGCATATCCACGTTGACAGTTTTCCCATTTCCTACCCAGTCTCTCACTACTATCCCCATTTCCTCTTTGATTAGGTCTGCTACATTTGTAGCCTGAGAATTTTCAATGTCCTTTTCCGTAATGACTGTAACGTTAGCAGGAATACGGGAGATTTCTTCTGCAGAGCGGGTAGCAGTTACTACTACTTCTTCTAATTCGTAGGTTTGAGCAAGTAGAGTGAAGGTAGAAATGAGCAGCACAAAGAGAAGGTAAAACCTGCGCATGATTTCCTCCTTGCCCGCGCAAGGGCGGTTTCTTCCTTCAGGGCGAGTCTCCTGGCTTGAGGGCATATACCCGGAAAATATTTTCTCCAGGTAAACCTACTTACCTCGCCTTCTCCCGGGAACTTCCGGAATGGCATATTGAGGCTTTCGTCTCCGGCACTTCGGCTGGAGTGGAACCCTCTCACAGTTGCGGGGCAGCTCCGGATTCTCACCGGATTCCTCTTCTCCTGAAGAGTAATTAACAATCAATCAAAATAGTTAGAGAAACTTTTTTATAAAGTTACCTCTAAGCTGCACCAAGACCGGATAAAATAATTAACCTCACCTCCTTTCCGCCGAAGAAGGTGGTTTAACTCCTGCAGCAGAGTTTCCTGGCTTGAGGTACAGCTTCTCTGTTTAATCAGAGAAGGAACTCCGCCTTCTCCTTCCCGCTTTATTGCCGGGAAGAATGGCTCCTGGAGTTCTCTCCCGCTTTACTGCGGGATACCTCTTACAGTTGCGGGGACAGCTCCGGATTTCCACCGGATTCCTCTTCTCTGCAAGAGTAACCCCTAATTCGTACCCTAAATATACAAGGAATTCTTATCCCTGTCAATAATAGGTACATGGCACATGGCCAATACGTATACTAACTAGTGGCTGTTGGCTACCGGTAATTGGTTGTCCCGACATACCCCGCCTACCTCCCTCTACTCTGTATACTTACACCTCGGGGGTGTAAGTATAGGAATGGGAGGCAACCAGGAATCCACTTCACTTTAAACGCTAAATAACAAGCTCTAAACTCTAAATAAACCCAAAATCTAAATGCTCAAGCCCCAACCCTGAACCACGTGGGGTTCAGGGTAAAACTTTCTCCCAGGATACCAGAATACTAAGAAACCAGGATTACCCATTCACTACTCACCATCTACTATTTACTGCTTACTAACTCTCCCCCTGCTACTCGCTACTATCTACTCGCTACTGACCATCCTTCCACTCTAAAGTCTCAGGTCTACAGTCTAAAATGCTTTTAACCCTTTTCCCCCCTGTGGTAAAATAGAAATACTATTTTTATTTTGGTAGATAACCAGAAGTAACCAGCAAAAAGGGGGAAACAGATGGATATAGAGGAGAAGATTGATAGGGAAATTAGAAAAATCCAGGAGGAGATGGAAAGATTTTTCCATGGTTTCTCTCCTTTAAGATGTTCTTTGTTTTCAGAGAGAGGAAGATGGCACCCGTTCACTGATATCATCCGTACCTCTGAAGGATACCTGGTGAAAGTGGAACTGGCTGGTCTGGAAGATGATGATTTTGAAGTCATTCTGGATAAAGGAAATCTGGTGATCAGGGGAGAGAGAAGGGATCGTTCACCCCAGGAAAAGATTGCTTACCATCAGATGGAAATAAGTTATGGCCCCTTTGAAATAATAATTCCCCTGGAAGTCCAGATTAGAGAAAAGGAAATAAAGGCTACTTATGAGAGAGGTATTCTGGAGGTTTTTATCCCGATAAAGAAGAGAGAAGAGCCTACTACCACTTCTCGCATTGAGGTGGAATAATGGAAGATAAATCTCAGGAAAAGAACAGGATTATCATCCCCAAGAGTTTACCTATTATGCCCTTGCGGGATACCATAATTTTCCCCGGGGTAATAGCTCCCTTGTTGGTAGGAAGAAATAGCAGTATAAAAATTATCGAGGATATATCGGTAAAAGATAAGTTATTTGGGGTGGTGCTGCAAAGGGATCCTAAAGTAGAAGTACCTGATGAAACCCAGCTCTACTCAATAGGCTGTGCGGTGCAAATGCTCCGCATGGTTAAACTTCCTTCTCAGCAGGTAGAGGTGCTGGTACAGGGAGTCTCCCGCATAGAAGTGCTTAATTATATACAAAAGGAGCCCTACTTTGTTGCTTATGTTAGAGAGATAGAAGAGCAGGAAGAAAAAGACCTGGATACAGAAGCTCGCATGAGAAATATGCTTTCGCTCTTTGAAAAAGTTACCCAATTATCTTCCCGTATCCCTCCCGAAGCTTATATTGTTGCCTTGAATATTTCCTCTCCGGGTAGGCTGGCAGATTTTATAGCGGCCCACACTCCTATGGAATCGGAAAAAAGGCAGAAGATTCTGGAGGCAATTCCGGTAAAAACCAGGATAGAGGAAGTTACCCGCCTGCTCAATCAGGAATTGGAGGTCCTGCAGATTCAGAATAAGATTGAAGAACAGACAAAATCCAAGTTAAACAAGGCGCAAAGGGAATTCTTCCTGCGTCAGCAGCTGGAGGCGATAAAAAAGGAGTTGGGAGAAGAAGATGAAACAGTGATAGAAATCAAGGAGCTGGAGGAGAAGATAAAAGAATCTGGTATGCCCCAGGAGGTGGAAAAGGAAGCACGCAGAGAGCTGGAGAGGTTGCGGAAACTCCCTCCCCAGGCGGCGGAATATACAGTTATCAGAACCTATCTTGACTGGCTTATAAACCTTCCCTGGAAGAAAAGTACCCAGGACAATCTTGACATAGCCAGAGCCAGAGCCATACTGGACGAAGATCATTATGACCTGAAGAAGGTTAAAGAAAGGATTCTGGAATACCTGGCAGTAAGAAAACTGAAAGAAGATATGAAAGGGCCTATTCTCTGCTTTGCGGGACCTCCCGGAGTAGGGAAGACCTCCCTGGGACAGTCTATTGCCAGAGCCTTGGGCAGGAGTTTTGTGCGTATATCCCTGGGAGGGGTAAGAGACGAAGCAGAGATACGAGGGCATCGGAGAACTTACGTGGGGGCCTTACCAGGCAGAATTATACAGGGTATAAAGAGGGCAGGCACTAACAATCCTGTGTTTATGCTGGATGAAGTAGATAAGATAGGGCTGG
>JAADFP010000086.1 GCA_013152825.1 Caldisericota bacterium
ATTAGATGAACATCCAGATGTCCAGAACGTCTATACAAACTTTGACATACCAGAGGAACTACTCACCGAAGCAGGCGAGTAAGGTCAGACTTTATATCTTAGACGTTAGACTGTATAGTTAGTAGCGAGTAGATAGTAGTAGGTAGCGAGGGGGAAGGTGCAAGATACAAGATGACTACTTGTCATACCTGCGGAAGCAGGTATCCAGAAATAGAGGATAGTAAACAGTAAATAGTAACTGGTAGATTTTCCCGAGTAGATGTAGGTATAACTGGCAGCTGGAGACTAACAACTCACAACTAATTCACGATACCTTACCACTTACCCGTCTCTTTTTGGTAAAATGTTACGATGAGAGTGATGGGTGTCGACCCGGGATTCATGAGAACCGGGTACGGGTTGATTGAAAGCGAGGAATGGAAGCTGTTAGACTGCGGCATCTGGGCAGTACAAAGGAAAATGCTTCCCCAGGGAATACAGACTATTTACCAGCAAGCAAAAGAAACTTTAAAATTATACAAGCCTCACATACTGGCTATTGAAGAACCTTTTTTATCAAAAAATCCGCGTTTAGCCCTGGACATAGGGAAAATAGTCGGAGCCCTCACCCTGGCAGGATTGGAAGAAAACTGCACGGTAGAAACTTTTTCTATTCCCAGCATAAAAGAGGCAGTTACTGGCTATGGAAGAGCAGACAAGGAACAGGTAAAAGAAATGGTCAAACGAATCCTGCATATCCAGGAATTACCCTTTCCTCTGGACGTTTCTGATGCTCTGGGGGTAGCCATTTGCTGTATTTTTAACTACCAATGGAGAAAGGCTGTTGATAGAGTTTCTTAAAGGCATTTTAAAAGCAAAGAAGCCCTCTCACCTACTCCTGGAAGTAGGAGGGATAGGATACGGCATAGAGATTCCTTTCTCTGTTTATAACGAACTGGGACAGGAAGGAAGCGAAGTACAACTATTTACTCACCTCTATGTAAGAGAAAATGTAATGCAGATTTACGGGTTTCTTAGAGAGAATGAAAGGGATATGTTTGTCCGCCTGCTATCCGTGAGTGGAATAGGCCCCCGCACTGCCCTGGGGATACTTTCCCGTGTTTCACCGGAAGAATTTGAGGAAATGATTAAAAACTCTCCGGAAACTCTTTCTCACCTGCCCGGTATAGGAAAAAAAATAGGGCAAAAGATTGTCCTGGAACTGGCCGGGGAAATTGTAAGTACACTACCCGAAGACGAAGTCACTCGCCAGGCAGCTCAGGCTCTGGTAACATTAGGTGCTACCAGTAAAGAAGCCAAGCAACTGGTTAGAAAAGTAAGGCAGGAATTACCTGCGTCAGCTTCCCTGGAAGAGATAATAAAAGAAGCCTTGAGAAAGTTATGAAAAAAGAAGAGAAAAAGTTCCTCACCCCAGAAATCACCCCGGAAGACAGGGAACTGGATCCCCGGTTAAGACCACAGACCTTAAAAGATTTCATAGGGCAGGAAAATTTAAAAACCCAGCTAAGAATATACATGGAAGCAGCCAGGAAAAGAGAAGAGTCCGTTGACCATATTCTTTTCTTTGGTCCTCCCGGCCTGGGCAAAACTACACTGGCCTACATTATTGCAAAGGAGATGGGGGTTAATATCGTATCCACAAGCGGCCCCATTCTGGAAAAACCCGTAGATCTCTCAGCAATTCTCACCCGTCTCCAAAAAGGAGACGTATTGTTTATAGATGAGATACATCGCCTCAACCCTCAGACCGAAGAGATACTATACGGGGCAATGGAAGACTTTCAGTTAGATATTCTCTTAGGGAAAGGGCCTTCGGCCAAGTCACTTAAAGTTTCTTTACCTTCCTACACTTTGATAGGTGCCTCTACACGTATTGGTCTTTTAACCTCACCTTTAAGAGCACGTTTTGGGATAAACTTCCGGATAAACTATTATTCAATTAAAGAAATGGAATCCATAATCATACGCTCGGCAGCTCTCTTAGATATTCCCATTAAGGAAGAAGGAGCAAAAGAAATTGCTAAAAGGTCCCGTGGCACTCCCCGGGTAGGAAACAGACTTCTCAAGAGGGTAAGAGACTTCGCACAGGTAAGAGCAGAAGGCAAAATAACCGGGAAAGTAGCCAGAGACGCACTGGATCTTCTGGGAGTGGATGAACATGGCCTGGACGAACTGGACAAGATGATACTGGGACTGCTGGTTAAAGAATTTGGCGGAGGACCGGTGGGATTAAAAACACTGGCAGTAGCCATTGGTGAGGAGGAAGATACCATAGAAGAAGTCTACGAGCCCTACCTGGTGCAACAGGGGTATATAAAAAGAACATCTCGAGGCAGAGTTGCCACTTCAAAAGCCTTTGAATATATAGGGATAGAGATGGAGGAACAGCCCACTTTGTGGGACAAAAGGAGGTGAAGTATGAATAAGGTAAAGGTTTTTATGGGAGCGGCCACCAACGAGGGACTAAAGTTCCTGGAAGACAAGATAAATAACTGGATTGAGACAGAAAATATTAAAATCGTACAACTTTCTACTACCTACGGAAGCAAAAAAGCAGAGGGGATGGGAATAGAGTCAACAGAAGAGCTTTTTATTATTGTAACCTATGAACAGTAAGCGGTAAAATAGTTCCCAGTTGCCTATCTGGGAAGCCGGAAAAGGCACTATAGCTTAGTATTTTAGTAAAAGTGGAGTATAGAGTATGGAAAAAGGATTCTACATAACAACGGCTATCGCTTATATTAATTCTCCCCCGCACATCGGGTTTGCCTACGAGGTAATAGGCGCAGATATAATGGCAAGATTCCAGAAGATGCGAGGGAAAAATGTGTTCTTTCTCACTGGTTCTGATGAACATTCATTTAACGTGTATAAAAAAGCGCAGGAAGCAGGTCTTACCCCACACGAGTACTGTGACAAAATGGTAGAGAGATACAAAAGAACCTGGGAATTACTGGGGATAAATTACGATAGATTCATTCGCACCAGTTCAGAGGAACATAAGAAAGTAGTATACAAGCTGATGGATAAACTCCTGCAAACGAATTTTGTTTATAGGGGTAAATATTCCGGCTGGTACTGCATCTCTTGCGAAGGTTTTTACCGGGAAAAGGAATTAAAAAACGGGCTATGCCCCATACATAGTAAAAAGCCGGAATGGGTAGAAGAGGAAAATTACTTTTTTGCTCTCTCTCGGTTCGAAGATTTTTTGAAAAAACATATAAAAGACCATCCGGAATTTATTCAACCAGAAGAGAGGAAAAATGAAGTCCTGGGAATACTTAACAGCGGCCTCCAGGACATAAGTATTTCCCGCCGGGGGAAAAACTGGGGCATTCCCTTTCCCGGCAAAGCAGAAGAAATAGTTTACGTATGGGTAGACGCCCTCATTAACTATATCTCCGCTCCGGATTGGGAGAGGGTTTCTTAGACTTCTGGCCTGCCGACTTCCACGTAATAGGAAAAGATATTATAAGATTTCACTGCATTATATGGCCTGCCCTGCTCAAAACTTTGCAGCTTCCTCTGCCTAAAAGAATTTTTTCGCATGGGTTTATAAGCTTAAAAGGAGAGAAAATTTCCTCCACACGGGGCAACATACTTCAACCAGAAGAGCTGCTGAAAGAATACCCTGCTGATGCCCTGCGATTTTACCTTTTCAGGGAAATACCTTTTGGTTATGATGGAGACTTTTCCCTGGAAGGACTCAAGGAAAGGTACAACCAGGAACTGGCAAATGACTGGGGCAACTTTGTCCGCCGGGTAGAAGTGATGACAAATAAATATTTCGGCTCTATCATTCCTTCTCCCACCACTTTCTCCTCTCTGGAACAAGAGTTAATAAGTTTTTCAAAAGAGATATGGGAAAATGCTACTTCTCATATAGAAGAATTTCACTTCTCCCTGGCTTTACAGGAAATATGGAAATTGGTTAAGCGAGCTAACCAATACATAGAAGAAACATCGCCCTGGACTCTGCACAAAAACAATGATAAAGAAAGACTTTCCACGGCAATCTATACCACTCTTGAGCTAATCAGGAAAATTGCCCTGCTTCTCTTTCCATTCACACCATTTTCCTCTTCACGCGTGCTGGAAGACCTGGGATGTAAAGAGCCATTAAACTGGCAGGAGGCAGGGGAATGGAATAAACTTACTCCGGGAAAGAAAATTGCACTTTCCCCTCCCCTGTTTTCAAAAAAATGAAAGGTAAAAGGATTTTAGTAGCGGAAGATGATACTGATCTCTTGAAGGTAGTCATCATGCTTCTTAAAAGCAGGGGGTATCATATCTATGCAGTTAGAGACGGTAAAAGAGCCTGGCGAATACTTTCTTCCAAGCCGGTCGACCTGGCTATCCTGGATATTAAAATGCCCGGGCTGGACGGACTAACCCTGGTAAAAAGGATGAAGAGTACACCATCCTTGAAGAGTATCCCTGTAATTATTATCACCGGCGTTACCAGCAGCAGCGGAAAAACTGATGATTACTGGACCATCAGGG
Organism: Caldisericota bacterium; assembly: GCA_013152825.1. Classification (GTDB taxonomy): domain Bacteria; phylum CAIJMQ01; class CAIJMQ01; order JAADFP01; family JAADFP01; genus JAADFP01. Next base: position 4,504 of record JAADFP010000086.1, read on the forward strand.
TAGGTGCGGACGACTTTATCAGCAAACCCTTTGACCCCCAAAACCTCCTTAAGAGAATAGAAGACCAGCTGAAGACCTATGCAGAATAAAATAATTCTGGCTCTGGATGTAGGAAATTTGCTCGAGGCAGAGAAAATAGTGGACCGCTTCTCCGAGTATATCAATATATACAAGGTAGGACCTTTTCTCTTTTACCGCTTTGGCTGGAAAATTATTGACAGGTTAAAAAAGCAAGGCAAAAAAGTATTTCTGGACCTGAAAATACACGATATCCCTAACGTCGTAAAAGAAGGAGTAAAAATTGCCGAAGAGAAAGGGATAGACTTCTTCACCCTCCATCTTTCTGCCGGAAGAGAAGCCATGCAGGAAGCAGTAAGGGAAAAAGGCAAAATGAAACTTCTGGGAGTAACCGTACTTACCAGCCTTTCTCAAGAAGACCTGCAGGAACTCGGCTGGAAATACGGGGAAAAAGAACTAATACTAAACCTCACCAGGATTGCTAAAGAAGCCGGTATTGATGGGGTAGTTGCAGGAGGAAGAGAGGTGCAAATGATAAAAAAGGAAACAGGAGAAAATTTTCTGGTAGTTACACCTGGAATTCGCTGGAGCACATCTTCTTCGGATGACCAGAAGCGGGTATCTACTCCCCGGCAAGCCTTCTCTCAGGGCGCGGATTACATAGTTATGGGTCGTTCTCTTATCCATGATGCAAAAGCAACGGAAAGATTGAAAAAATTAGAGAATTTATTTTAAATTTATGGTATACTCTGTTCTGTAGTAGCTTAAAGGGATAATTTTAGATAAAAATAATTAAAGTGATAAGAGAAAAGATGGTAAGCAACGAGGCGAAAGGGAGAGAAACAACTCTGCCAGCCCGTTGCCTATCTGTAGATATTTTTTAGGAAGGAGAGAGAAGAATGCCTTTAACAACGGAAAAGAAAAAAGAGCTGATAGACAATTTCAGGTTGCATGAGAAAGACACGGGTTCTCCTGAGGTTCAGATAGCTCTCCTCACGCAGAGAATTAACAATCTCTCGGAACATCTAAAAAAGTTTAAAAAAGACCGCTCTTCCCGCCGCGGTCTTCTCAAGCTGGTGGGAGAAAGACGGTCCCTCCTCGATTATCTGAAAAGGCAGGACACCTCCAGATATTCTAAATTAATAGAAGCGCTAAATCTCAGGAAGTAGTGAGTAGAAATCCCCGTTTCCATACCCAGCAATATAGAGTTAACGAGCGTATAAGAGTGCGTGAGGTTAGAGTGGTAGATCCTCAGGGGAGACAGATAGGAATAATGGGCAGAGACCAGGCTTTGAGGCTGGCAAGCGACTTAGGATTAGACCTGGTAGAAGTCGCTTCGCAGACTTACCCGCCTGTCTGCCGGATAATGGATTACGGAAAATTTAAATACGAGCAGAAAAAACGCGAGAAAGATGCAAAGAAAAAACAAAAATCCCAGGAGGTAAAGGAAGTTAAATTCCGTCCTTCCATAGACGAACATGACCTGGACAGAAAAGTGCAGTACATAAAGGATTTTTTGCAAGAAGGGCACAAAGTAAGAGTCATCCTTTTCTTCCGGGGAAGAGAAATGGTGCATTTAGACAGAGGAAGAAAGCTTCTGGAAAAAATCAGGTTGGAAGTAGAAAAGGAAGCAGAGACAACCAAGACCCCTACATTAATGGGGAGGATCTTAATGATGGTGCTTTCTCCCAAGGGAAGGAGTTAAAAATGGGCAACCTTAAAGTTAAAAAATCAGCTGCAAAAAGATTCTGGGTAAGTGGAAGTGGTAAAATAATGCGGAGAAAAGCCGGGCATAGCCACCTATTGGGGAAGAAGACCAGTGCCCGGAAAAGACGATTGAAGATGTCCACTCCGTTGACCTCGGATAATGCCTCTCGGATAAAAAAGATACTGAGAGTTGGATAAGGAGGAAACATGCGCGTCAAAAGAGGTTTAATTAAAAGTAAAAAACGCAGAAAGCTAAGAAAACTAACCAAGGGATTCTGGGGAGGAAGGAAACTTCATCGCACTGCTAAAGAAACAGTAATGCGAGCTCTTGCCTATGCCTATCGCGACAGAAAAGTAAGAAAGAGAGAATTCCGTAAACTCTGGATAGAGAGAATCAATGCAGCAGTAAGAGCCTATGGTCTCACCTACTCCCAATTCATCGGTGGTCTTAAAAAGCATAACATAGACCTTGACCGTAAGGTGCTTGCCGACATGGCCGTCAACTATCCAGTAGATTTTAAGAATTTAGTAGAAACAGTTAAAAAAGAAGCACGTGCTTAGCTAAGAAGAAACAGTGAGCAAGGAAGTACGGGTAGCGAGTAGTAAGAAGGGAAAAGATTAGTGTCTTTTACCCTGGACCCAAGCCCGATGCTTTTTGTGATACGTCAAAGATTTGTTATTTTGGGTGTCTCCCCTGTATATATTTATCCATTTCTCCATAGCAAGGATAGTTGAAAAATGTGGGAAAAACTCGCCCAACTTAAGAAAAAATACCTATCACTTTTAGAAAAAGTAGAGAATCAGGAAGAGTTAGAATCTCTAAGAATAGAAATTCTGGGCAGAAAGGGAGTTCTCACCTCCTTGCTGAAGGGGATAAAAGACCTGCCTCCAGAGTTAAAACCAGAGGTAGGAAAGCAGGCCAACCAGTTCAAAGCCCTCATAACCTCTCTTCTCTCTAAAAAACAGGAGGAGCTTAAAAGCAAAAAAGAGCACTCATTTGATTATACTCTTCCTGCTTTCCCCATATACAAAGGAAAACTCCATCCCCTCACCAGAGTTACAAAAGAGATACTGGATATTTTTCAACACCTGGGATTCCAGGTTTTTACCGGGCCAGAGATTGAAACAGACCACTACAATTTCCAGTCTCTGAATTTCCCTCCTGACCATCCTGCCAGGGATGTGCAGGACTCTTTTCACCTAAAAGGGGAATATCTTCTTCGTACCCAGACTTCCCCGGTACAAATAAGGGTGATGGAAAAATACCCTCCCCCCATCCGCATGATTTCACCCGGAAGATGCTTCAGGAGAGATACTCCTGACGCCACGCATCTCCCAATGTTCCACCAGATTGAAGGACTGGCAGTAGACAAAAATATACGCTTCACCGATTTAAAAGGGGTTCTGGGAGAATTTGTCCATGCCTTCTTCGGAGAAGAAGTAAAAATGCGCTTTACTCCTTCTTACTTCCCCTTTACCGAACCCAGTGCCGAAGCTTCCATCTCCTGCATAATATGTGCCGGGAAGGGATGCAGGACATGCTCCTTCACTGGGTGGCTGGAGATACTGGGAGCAGGAATGGTGCACCCCAATGTACTGAAAGCCGTTAATTACAACCCGGAAAGGTATACCGGTTTTGCTTTCGGGATGGGCGTAGAAAGAATCACCATGCTAAAATTCGGAATAAATGATATTCGCTTACTCTACGAAAACGATATAAGATTTCTCCGGCAAATTTGAGGTTAAGAAGTT
>JAADFP010000087.1 GCA_013152825.1 Caldisericota bacterium
ATTATGGGAGTGGTGGAATTTTGCGGGTTGGAGTTTAGAGTGAAGGAGGGTGCCTTTACCCCTCGTCAGGATACCGAAGTTCTGGTGGAATTTGCCCGGGAAGTGCTGCCCGATAGAAAAGGGAGAATACTGGATTTATGTTGCGGGGTGGGTAACATCGGCTTGAGTTTAGCTTACCTGAACGGAGTGGATGTGGTAGGAGTGGATATTCTTTCTCGCTCCATAGAGTTAAGTAATGAAAATGCAGTGCGGCTGGGAGTGAGAGAAAAGGCAGAATTTATAAAAGGGGATATGTTTTCTTTCCTTGAAGAAGTTAGTGATAAATTCTCCCTTATTGTTTCCAATCCTCCCTATATCCCGGAAGAAGATAAACCTCTTCTGCCATTGGAGGTGATAAATGAACCAGAAGTTTGCTGGAATGGGGGAGAAAGGGGAATGAAGTTCTATCCAGGTATAATATATGAAGGTATTGAGAAAATATCTTCTCCCGGGTATATAATACTTGAGGTGGGAGAGCAACAGGCAGAAGAGGTAAGGAAGTTGATGGAAAAGGCAGGCCTGAAAGAAACCGGGGTGAAAAGAGATTCTGGTCATAGAGAGCGTATGGTCTGGGGAAAGAAAACTTAAGGGAAGAGAGAGGACTCAGGATGCAGGACGCAGAATGGAGGAAATCATGAATCATGAATTGTGTATCATGTATCGATCTTACCATTCACTGCCCGTTAATGGTAAGAAGGGGTTTACCCTGATAGAAGTTCTCGTGGTGGTGGTAATCCTGGGAATACTGGCTACGCTGGTGGTCCCCAAGATAATGGAAAGGCCGGAACAGGCCAGGCGGATGAAGGCAGTAATCCAGATTAAAAACTTTGAGACAGCTCTGAAACTCTTCAAGCTGGATAATGGATTCTATCCTTCCACGGAACAGGGGCTGGAAGCACTGGTGCAGAAACCCACTACCGGTAAGATACCCCAGAACTGGAGAGAAGAAGGGTATCTGGAAGGGAAGAAGGTCCCCCTGGATCCCTGGGGAAACCCCTATATATACATCTCCCCGGGCCTACATGGCGACTTTGATATTATCTCCTATGGAAGGGATGGAGCAGAAGGGGGAGAAGGCTATGATGCGGATATCACTTCCTGGGAAATAAATGAATAGTTTTCTTTTTAGTTTCAGAAAGATAAGAAACAGGCAAGATTTTTCCCTCGGCTCTTCGAGCGATGAAGAAGAGAAAAAGCAAACTTTGCTCAAAGTTAAAGATCTTCCGAAGAACATTTCACCTCACACCTCACAACTCACAACTTATAACTTAAGAAATGGCTTTACTCTTCTGGAAATTCTCATAGTTTTAAGTATTGTGGTATCAATCCTGGGAATATTTTCTTTCCGCTACTGGAAGGGGGAACAGATTTCCCTGAATAAAGAAAAAAACAGGTTGTCCCTGGTTATAAAATACTATTTCTACAAGGCATATGCGGAAAAGAGGGACTTTGATGTGGAAGTTAGCTCGGATGTTTTCTCCATCAGAGAGGGAGAAAAAGTAGTTTACCGCAGGAAATTCCCCTCTTATATCCAGGCGGAAGCAGGGGAAAGCACGACGGATACCTTTCTTATTTCTCATAAAGGTTATGTCACCCCGTTCGCTTTCATCCTGAGAAATAAAGAAGGCAATACCCTTCCCCTTACCATCACCCCCCTGGGGAGGGTGGAGGGGAGCGAGGGGGAAGAGTTTAGACCTTAGACTTTAGACGATAGACTGGGAAAACAGTAAACAGTGAATAGTGATTAAGTGGGTAAGGGAAATAAGAGAGGCACAGAGGGGGAAGAGAAGAAATGAGGAGAGGGGAGGCTGGATATCCTGGGGAGTTTTATCCTGACCTCGGCTCAGGGTTTATTTAGAGTTTAGGGTTTGGAGTTTAAAAAAATTGGGATTTGAGATGAAATCCGGCTTTACCTTGCTTGAAGTATTGATTTCCCTGGCCATAGTGGGTATTCTCATTGTGGTAATACTGGAAAGCGAAAATCTCAACCTGAAAGTGCGGGAAAATTCTTCCCTTTATACAAGTCTTCTCCTTTCCGGTAATGATTTGCTTTCCCGGGTGCTCAGCGGAGAGAAGATTTCTTCTCTCCAGGGAGAAGAGGGATGGGAGGTAGAGGAGGAAAAGGCTGACTATGGTGAAAAAGTAGAGATGAAAGTTGGCAAACCTTCTGGTCCCTGGTTGATTCTTCATACCTATGTAGAAAAAGGGACAGATTATAAGTTTTAACCTTGCATAAAATAAAGAAATTACTCCAGAAGTCCGCGCAGGGGTTCACTCTGCTGGAAATACTCATTGCCACGGCAATTTTCCTGGTGCTCATAGTGGCGCTTTATTCTGCTTATGCCCAGGTGATAAAAACCAGGGAGATAACCTCCTTTAGAGGGGAAGAAGAGTTCTACGTTCGCCTTCTTGTTCAGAGATTAAATCAGGAACTATCCTCGCTGGTATTTAATCCCGGGGGGTTGGCTACTTCTTTTGAAGGGGAGAACGATACTCTTTCCTTCTATACGGATGCTTATTCTCTTTACTACCCGGCAAATCCCCTTACCCGTGTCTCCTATTTCCGGGAGGAGAACAAGGTCTATCGGGAGGAGTTTCCCTACCTTTCCCTGCAGGAAGAGGAAAGTAAAAAGTTTGTTATCCTGGAAAAGGTGGAAGAGCTGGAGTTTTCTTATTTCGATGGCAGAAGGTGGCAGGATAAATGGGAGAAAAAAGATACTGTGCCTTTGAGAGTAAAGATGAAGATCAAGGTGAACGGAGTCTCCTATTCTACTTCTTTTTACCTGCCCCTGGGAGGGAAAATTGAAAAATAAAAGGGGAATAGCCCTGATAATGGTTTTAATTTTTCTTTTCCTCATATCTGCGCTAATCATGGAGAATACTGTTTCTTCCAATTTGAAACTGGAGCTCTTGACCTCTTCCCGCGCCTACTTGCAGGCCTATTCCCTGGCCTGGGGTGGAATAAATTACGGGCTGGGAGTGCTGGCACAGGATGATGATTTAAGGGTTGATTGGCTGGGAGAGGAATGGGCACAGGGGCCGTTTGAGCAGGAGGAAAGCGAAGGCAGAGTAAAGGTATGGATTGAAGATGAAATGGGCAGGATAAATGTAAACAGGCTGGGGAAAGCAAAGAAGCAGGAAAGGAGGGACAGGATTGAACAGCTACTGGAGCTTTGCGATTTATTGCATACTCCGTATTCTTTTGTCCCTGCCCTCATTGACTGGATAGACGCGGATAAAGAGGTTACTGTTCTGCCCTTTGTTACCGGAGAGAATGAAGGGGCAGAGGATGAATATTATACCTATCTTGATAACCCTTATCCGGCAAAGAACCTTCCCCTGGAAGTTCCGGCAGAGATTCTCTGGGTAAAGGGGATGGACGAGGAAAAGTGGCAGGGCAGCAAGAAAACGCCGGGATGGAGAGAACTGCTCACTCTCTGGGGAAATGGTAAGGTAAACCTAAACACGGCTCCTTTTTCTGTGCTCAAGGCTACTTTGCAGGTTTATTCTTCCGAAGTTATTGGCGATGATCTGGTAGAAGAGATGTTAGAAGCGAGGAAGAATAATCCTTTCCTTAAGGTAGAAGACCTTTCTCCCTACCTGGATAAAAAAGTGATTTCCCGTTTACGCAGCTCTTCTTTAGTGGGATTTTCCTCTTCTCTATTTTCTGTAAAAGCAGAAGCCCGGGTAGAAGGAGTAAAGGTGACCATAAAAAGTGTCTGGGAAAGAAAAAGAAATGGATTTCGGGTAAAATATACCCAATTAGAATAATGGGGAAATTGAGTTTTATCTACCTGGACAGGAAAAAGCTGATTCTTTACCAGGAAGAATCTGCCAAGGGGAAAAGAGGAATTGTCAAAAAAGAAGAAAAAAATATTGCACAATTTCCTATAACTAAAGAAACATGGGAGGAGGTAGTAAGTAAAGATGACTCTGTTTATCTCATCCTTTCTCCTTCCCTGCTCATTTTTCGCAGACTTTCTCTCCCTTTTGGAGGGGAAAGGAAGATAAAAAAAACCATAAAATACACACTTGAATCTTCTCTTCCTTTTTCTGCCGAAGAGTTCGAGGTTTTCTATAGCAAAAGGAAAGAAGCAGAGAACTTTTGCCTGGATACCTATATATTCCCCCCCCTGCTTCTACAAACCATAAGAAGCCTGGGAGAGCTTGCCGTGCTACAGGGAATTTATCTGCTGCCCCATGTGGTGTATGCGTATTTTTCTGTAAAGAGAAACCTGCCTTCCAATTTACTACTCTGGATAAGGTACAAAGAAAATTTTCTCTATCTCTACATTAGGGATGGTAAAGCAGGTAAAGCGGGTGAAATTCCCTGGCAGGAGAAAGATTTGAAACGGTATCTCTTTTCCCGGTCTCCTGCGGAGCAATCTCTTCCCATCTACTTCTGGGGCGAGAAGGAAAAGTGGTTTAATAAACTGCTCTCCCGGGAAGAAATTTCTATCCAGGAAATCTCTACTCCTTTTTCTGATATTCTTCCCTTAATTATTCCCCGTTGTAGATATGCGCCTAACTTTTACTCTTTTAAACCTGCTTCCACTTTCCCCTGGAAAGTCACACTTATCCTGATGGTTTTGCTCCTCATCTTTTCTTCCTCGCGCTTAATGGGAGAAGTACTGGCTGGAGAAAAGGATAAGCTTAACAAGAAAGGAAATGAAAGAGATTTACCTCTCCCTTTTCCCAGATTCTCGCGTAGTAGATCCTCTGATGCAGTTAAAAAGTAAGATTAAAGAAAAAGGGGGGAAGAGTGGTGCTGTGCTGCTGGAGTTGTTAAGGGAGATTTCCCTTAGGTATCCGGGAAAGGAAGTAAGCATAGAAAAAATTATTTTTACCGGAGAGGGAATAAGCCTGGAAGGCACAATCCCTTCCTATGCTACACTGGACCGCTTTGTAGGAGAATTAAGCAAATCTCCCCGCTTTGGAACCTGGGAGATAGTAAACGCAGAGAGTAAGAAAGAGGGTAAGGTGAAATTCCACATAAGGAGCCAGGTAAAGTGAGATTCTCAGAAAGAAACACAAGAATATTTCTCTTTCTCTCTGGCTTTATCCTTTTCTTTATTATCGGTTTTTTATCCCCCCAGTGGGAAAGGGTGAAATCCTTGAGAAGGGTGCTGGCGAAAGAAAAGAATAACCTGGAGGAGGTTAAGACCTTATCCCGCCTGATACAAAAGGGGGCTCATGGTAAGTCCCGGGCAGGCTCTCTTTTTTCCCTGATAGAAGATATTGCTAAGAAATCAGGGCTAAGCGGTAAGATAGAATCCATAAAACCACTGCCTGGAAAGGAAAAAGAAGGAGTAGAAGTCAGGGTGTCCTCTCTTAGGACGAGGGAACTGGTTAAATTCCTTTATTTCCTGGAGAAGACCTACAGATTAACGATAAGTAAGGCAAAGATAGAGAAAAATAAAGATGGTAAAACCTTCAACCTGCAGTTGAGTCTTCATTGAGGGTTTGATATAATTGAAAGGTAAAAATAGTTTTCATCTTAATGCATATAAATTTGTCCCCGGTTATCACAGGGCTGGATTTATCTGGAGGTAGAAAAGATGTGTAGAAGAAAGATTGTTTATTCCCTTTTCTTTCTAAGTTTTTTCCTCTTCATAAGTGGTGCTGCTTTC
>JAADFP010000088.1 GCA_013152825.1 Caldisericota bacterium
ACTCTCCTGGAAAGAGTGTTATAATAAGAGAGAAGGAGGTTGAAATGAAAGCATATACCTATTTTATGGCTATTGTTTCCACTGCCATACTCCTGGCCCTGGGAGTTTTGGCATTTCTCTATACTTCAAACGTGCTTTCCCCCTCGATTGTGAACTATTTTACCGGTACAGGTAAGTGGGTATTGAGTATAATAGGGGCTGTTTTTATTCTCCTGGCCCTGGGAGAAATGTATGCTGGGACTAAGGCGATGCGGCAGGAACCTGCCGTTTCCTTTGAAAATCCCCTGGGAGAAGTAAGGATTTCCTATTCGGCGATGGAGGATTACATTCGCAGGCTCGTGGTGCAGGAAATTAAAGGAGTGAAGAGAGTACGTGCGCAGGTGAGAGAATCCCGGGGAGGAGTCAATGTGACGGTAAAGGCAGAGGTACAGGATGGACAGAATATCCCTCGCCTGACAAACGGGCTCCAGGAGAGGGTTTCTTCCTACCTGAAGGATATACTCGGTATAGCCTCTCTTGCCCAGGTGAGAGTGCATATTACCCGTATTTCTCCTCCCAAGGAAAAAGAAGAGGTGAAAGAAGAGGTTGAGAGCTAATGGCAAAAATGAAGTTTGCATATCCTTACTGTTCTTTCTGCGGCAGAAGCCAGAAAGAGGTAAAAAAACTTATCTCCGGGCCGGGAGTATATATATGTGATTCCTGCGTTAAGCTCTGCCTTTCCGTCCTGGGAGAGGAAGAGCAACACGCAGAAGCATTACCCCGTATTCCCTCCCCCAAGGAAATAAAAAAGGGATTAGATGAATACGTGATTGGCCAGGAAAAATCCAAGAAGATACTGGCAGTTGCTGTTTACAACCACTACAAGAGGGTATACCTCAAGAAAACCAACGTAGAGCTGGAAAAGTCAAATATTTTGCTTATTGGTCCTACGGGCTGCGGCAAGACCCTGATGGCACGCACCCTGGCGAAGATACTGCATGTACCTTTTACCATAGCCGATGCCACCACGCTTACAGAAGCTGGTTACGTGGGAGAAGACGTGGAAAATATTATACTCAGGCTCTTGCAGGCGGCGCATTTTGACGTAGAAAAGGCAAAAAGAGGGATAATATATATTGATGAAATAGATAAAATTGCCTGCCGGGGAGAATCACCTTCTATAACCAGGGATGTATCGGGAGAGGGTGTCCAGCAGGGATTATTGAAAATACTGGAAGGGACAGTGGCCAACGTCCCGCCTCAGGGGGGGAGGAAGCATCCTCACCAGCAGTTTATCCAGGTGGATACCTCCAATATTCTCTTTATCTGCGGGGGTACCTTTGTGGGCCTGGAAGACATAGTACTAAAGAGGCTCTCCAAAAAATCCCTGGGTTTTGTTAAGGGAAGGGATAAAAGAGTTAGCAGAAGCGAGATTCTCGAGTATGTTGAGCCGGAGGACTTGTTGAAGTTTGGCTTAATCCCGGAGTTTGTAGGCAGGCTTCCCGTAATTGCCTCCTGCCATGCACTGGGAAGAGAGGACCTGATGAGAATCCTGGTAGAGCCCAGGAATGCGCTGGTGAAGCAGTATAAGGAGTATTTTCGGCTGGAAGGGGTAACCCTTAAATTTGACAAGGCATCCCTGGAATTCATAGCGGATTTGACCATTCGCAGGGGCACAGGAGCACGGGGCTTAAGGGCCATCATGGAAGAGACCATGCTGGACCTTATGTACGACCTCACTGCCTTCAAGGGACAGGAAATAGTGATAACCAGGAAAATGCTGGACGATAAGCTGACCAAGTTCCGGGAGGTTGCTTAATGGCTAAGGTGATTTCCCAGAGAGGAGTTGCGGTATTCTATGCTGTCCCGGTGCGGGATATTGTTATTTTCCCCCACATGATTGTCCCTCTTTTAATTGGCAGAACAAAATCTCTCCGATCCGTGGGAGAGGCAATGAAGAAAACCAGGAAGATTTTCCTGGTAGCCCAGAAAGATGCAGCCAATGAAAACCCTACCCCCCAGGATGTTTACAGTGTAGGGACTATTGCCGAGATTTTACAGGTAATAAAGCTCCCGGATAATACCCTAAAAGTACTTATAGAAGGGGCCACCCGGGCAAGAATAGAAGGATTCGTCTCCACCGGCGATTTCTTCCAGGTGCGGGTAATTCCCCTGGAAGAAAAAACGGAGTTTTCCACCGAGCTTGAGGCACTGGTAAGAACGGTTAAAAAAGAATTTGAAAGGTATGTCCAGCTCAACCCCAAGATGCCGGAAGAATTTATTTCCTCCATACAACAGATTGAAGAGCCAGGCCGGCTGGCTGATACCATTGCCAGCCACCTCCTGGTGAAAGTAGAAACCAAGCAGAGTATCCTGGAAGTCTCAGATATTCAGAGAAGGCTGCGCAGGCTGTCCGAAATATTAAACACGGAAATTGAGATATTGCAGATAGAGAAGAGAATCCAGGACAGGGTGCGAGGCCAGATTGGTAAAACCCAGAAGGAATTCTATCTCCAGGAGCAGATGAAAGCCATACAGAAGGAACTGGGGAGAGAAGAAGACCCGGAAGTTGTGCGGTTAAGGGAAAAAATTAAGAAAGCTTCCATGCCGAAGGAAATAGAGACCAAGGCATTTAACGAGTTAGAAAGGCTTACCAAGATGATGCCTTTCTCTCCCGAGGCCACGGTAGTGAGAACCTACCTGGATTGGCTTATCAGCATTCCTTGGAAGATTACCACCAAGGATAAGCTGGAGATAAAGAGAGCCGCCCGAATCCTGGACGAAGACCATTACGGTTTAAAAAAGGTAAAGGAAAGGGTGCTGGAATTCCTGGCCGTGAGAAAAAATGCAAGAAATATAAAAGGTCCTATCCTTTGCTTTGTTGGGCCTCCTGGCGTGGGTAAGACCTCCGTGGCGAAGTCGATAGCCCGGGCATTGGGCAGGAAATTTGTCAGGATTTCACTGGGAGGGGTGAGGGACGAAGCAGAGATAAGGGGACACCGGAGAACTTATATAGGAGCATTGCCCGGCAAAATTATTCAGGGAATGAAGAGGGCAGGAAGTAGAAACCCTGTATTTCTCCTGGACGAAGTGGATAAAATGAGCGTGGATTTCCGCGGTGACCCTTCCGCTGCGCTCCTGGAAGTCCTGGACCCGGAACAAAACCATGCCTTTAATGACCACTACCTGGACGTGGATTTTGACCTTTCCCAGGTAATGTTTATTACCACTGCGAACACTACCTATTCTATCCCCTCTCCCTTGCTCGACCGCATGGAGATCATAGAGTTCTCCGGGTACTCGGAGGATGAAAAGATAAAAATTGCCCAGAAGTTTCTCCTGCCCAAGCAGATTAAGGCACATGGCTTCAAAGAAAGTGAAATTTCCCTGAGCAGGGAAGCTATAAAAAAGATTATCCGGGAGTACACCAGGGAAGCAGGAGTAAGAAATTTAGAGCGGGAAATTGCAGGAATCCTTAGAAAGCTGGCCAGGAAAAAGGTGGAGAAAAAGGGAAAGGATAAGTTCAGGGTTACCAACAGCGCAGTGGAAAAATTTCTCGGTCCTCCCCGCTACCGCTACCTATTCCCCGAGGATAAGAGCGAAATAGGTGTAGCCATGGGATTAGCCTGGACCGAGGCGGGAGGAGAAATCCTTTCTGTGGAGGCTACCACCATGAAAGGTAAGGGGAACCTTCTTTTAACCGGCAAGCTGGGAGAGGTGATGAAGGAATCAGCCCAGGCTGCCCTGAGTTTCATCCGCTCGCGCTCTCGCGAGTTAAGTTTGGACGAAGAAGTTTACGAGAAGACAGATATACATGTCCATGTGCCGGAAGGAGCTATCCCCAAGGATGGCCCCTCGGCAGGGATAGCAATACTGATAGCCATGGCTTCTGCACTTGCCCGCGCTCCCATAGATAGCAAAATAGCCATGACCGGGGAAATTACCTTAAGGGGTAAGGTGCTTCCAGTGGGAGGGATTAAAACCAAGGTTCTGGCTGCTCATCGGGGAGGGATTAAAAAGGTAGTTCTTCCCAAGGATAATTTCAGCGAGCTGACGGAAATTCCTTCCTATATTAGGAAAGATATAGAATTTATCCCCGTAGAAAGTGTGGACGAAGTCTTGAAAATAACTCTGGAAAAGGTATGGGAAAGGAGTGATATTTCTCTGTTGACTACGTAAAACAGGGATCATCTTTAACTTTTTTAAAGGAGAAAGACTTATGAAAAGGACTTATCAACCTCATAACCGGCGAAGGAAAAGAAAACTCGGTTTTCTTGCACGCTCCTCGAGCAAAGCAGGAAGAAATATTTTGATTCGCAGGAGAAGAAGAGGAAGAAAAGTACTCACACCGGCATGAAAAACCTTCTTATCTGGTTAATAAAGGGATACAGGATTTTTGTTTCTCCTATCCTGCCCCCTTCCTGCAGGTTCTATCCAAGCTGCTCGGAGTATTGCATAGAATCCCTGCAGAAGAAAGGGGTACTGAGGGGTATCTGGATGGGGATAAGGAGAGTGGTGCGCTGTAATCCCTTTTCTCGTGGTGGCTATGACCCGGTGAAATAAATTTAAATTATCATGGATAAAAAAACGCTTTACATATTTCTGTTGCTTTTTTTCTTTCTTCTCCTTATCCAGTATTCATCCCGCCTGAATCCCCTGAATCCGCCCAAGCAGGAGAAGCAGCAAGAAAAAGCAGTAGTTGCCGTGACCTCTCCCCTGAGCAAAGAGGCAGATATAGATATAAAAAGTAGCCGTCGTACCTCGTTGGTAGAAAACTGGGGAAGGATGGAGATTTCCAACTGGGGTGGCGTGTCCAGTTGTCGCCTGAGGGATTTTAGGGAAAGGGATTATGCCCTCAAGACCCTGGCGGAAGAAGAAGAGAAATTGAAGGCCTCTTATCCCCGCCTTTCCCAGCAGGAGAAGGCCATAGTTTCCTATCGCCTTACCAAGCTGGAGAAATCGTATAAGTACTTCCAGGATTCTGCTGGCAAAGAAGTAGAAATAATTTCTTTCCCGGAGGTTTTCTGGGCGCACCTTCCTCCTTACTTTACCTATACGGATCCCCGCGGCACCCCTATTCTTTCCGACAGCGCGCGTTATCCTTATAAAATAAAGAAGCAGGGAAAGAAAATAATCCTGGAAAAAGAGGTAGAGGGAATAACTATAATCAAGGAATTTACCCCTACTTCTTCTCCTTACCTGTTAAACTGCAGGATTAAGCTAAAGAGCTCTTCTTCTCTGCCGGCTGGAAATATCCGGGTCTCGGTGGGGCCTGATGTGGGCTATAAAGAGGGCGGCAGAACATACGCTTACGAAGGTCCCGTGACCTATATTGACGGCAAGTACCAGAAAGTTACCTTCTCCC
>JAADFP010000089.1 GCA_013152825.1 Caldisericota bacterium
TGCTTACCTCCCGGGATATTTCTTTTGATTCAACAACAAGATCATCTATAAGAACAAATTTCTCTTCATTATTCTCCAGAAAATAAAGCAGTTTTGTGAAAGATAATAAATCACAAGAGAAGGAAATTGTCAAGGGTATCTTTTGATAAATGTCTCCTTCTTCACTTTGATAGATACTTATAGAAGAGATATCCTTTATCTGGTTATCCAGAAGTTTTCTCACTATCCAATCCACCATTTCCAGGTTTTTCAAAAGATTCGGCACCTCCTCTGGAGAAGGTAGGTTTTCGGGCAGCCCTGAAATAGTAGCAGGCAACTTCGCCCCCTTCAATTCAGCATATTCGTTCCATTCTTTCTTCTTCTGATAATATGTTTCCATGAAGTAAAGCACAGGGTTTTGGCCCTCAGGAACTTCCACATTAAAATCGCGGTATAGAACCTTCCTGACCTTGGCATATTCTTCTTCCAATACTTTGTCACCCGCTTCCATAGCCTTTATTAATGCAGCAGAAGGAGGCCCCTCAGGCGAGGAGTAAAATCTCTTTACCTTATCCAGGGCTTCTTGGAGGGCTTGTTCTGCTGCTGCCTTCTTAGCAATAAATGGACGGGCAAATATGACATAAAAGGCAATTAACGCGCCCACTAAAAGCACTATAAAGATAATAAGTTTTTTCATTATTATTTTTTATTGTTCTTTCCCCTTCACCTTAACCTGCAGTAGAAAGGCAACCTCTTCCCCTTCCCGGGCTACATTTACCAGTGTTACCTCTTCCATAAGAGGCGAATCCTGCAAACGAGAGATATATTCATCTACCCGGGGGAAGGATTTTGTTCTCCCGGATATAAGGAAAGAATTTCCCTTTTTTATTTCCCTCTTGGCCACAGGCTCCCTTCTTCTCCTTCTCCCGTAGCCTTCTGTTGGCTGGGTTGGCTCTAACATTACTGCCCCATATTCCACGTTCCGGTTTCCTCTGGCCGGTTTTTCCATCTCGGATGCTTCTCCTCGCGCGATCTTGGTAATGTAGATATCCGAAGGCGTCAAAAGAGAAATTTCTCTCAGGAAATCAGACCAGAATGTCTTCTGGGAAAGCACACTTTCTATTTCTCTTAATTTACCCTCTATCTCTCTTCTCTTTGCGTATAATTCCTTTATCTTGGGAATGTAGGGCTCAAAACTCTTTACGGCTTTTTCCACTCTTTCCAGTTTTAGCTGCGTGATGGTATAGTCCTGGTAAGAGAAGGCGGACAAGGTCGCTGCCACAAAGGGGATAAGAATTCCCGAGAGGAAGAAGTAAGGCTTTTTCTTCTCCATAACCTTCTTCCTCACCACGCGAGGAGGCAGAAGATTAACTTCCAGAGGAGAATCTAAAAGAGGCCGAAGGGCAAGCCCCAGAGTAGTACCATAATAACCATCATCCACACCTGCCGGCTTGGGTATTTTTGCCCATGGGTCCACCCTGCGAATATTTCCCGGGAAATAGGAGGAGAGGAATTTTAAGAACTGCGGGCTGCGCGAAATTCTTCCGTGCACCACAATTTCGTCAAACGAGGCTACCTTCTCTACCTGGGAAAGATAATAATTCATGGTGCGCTTAATTTCGGTAAACAAATCCTGCCATACTGATTCTACAACTTTGCTCTCCCCGGAGAAAAGCATACCCATTGCTTCATTATATCCTTCTCCCTGTTCTTTCATTATCTCCCTTAACATGTTTCTTTCCCCAATAGGGATGGAACGGGTAAAAGCAAGCGTGCCGCCTTCTTCAATAATAATATCGGTAAAATTCCAGCCTACTGAAACAACTATCCCCGTGCTGTCCGGGGTAAGAAGCTCATTATACGAAAGAGCATTATGAAGAGCTATAACGGAAATATCCACTACATCGGGCTCCTTGCCCGCTCCCTGTCGCACCTGCTCCACCATGTTTTCCACCATCTCTCCCTTTACAGCCGCCATGATAACTTCTACGGAGGTTGTTTTTTTCTTTATAATGGTGGAAAGATGGTAATCCCAGACTACTTCTTTCAGGGGGAACGGTATCTGCTGTTGCACTTCATAACTTACTATCTGCTTGATTTTCCCCTTTGGTACCGGGGGGAGTTTCATCTTCCTGACAAAGGCAATCTGACCACCCAGACCCGCCACAAGAATTGCCTTTCTGACCTCCATCCCCTCGAGCATCCTACCTACACCTTCTCGTAAGGCAGCATCTCTTTCTTCTTTTGAAGGGAGGTCAGGAGGTATAAACATAGAGCGCGCGGATAACACTCGTATCCCTTTGCCGTGCCTCTCCAGCTGTAATACGGATATGAGGTTACCCGAGATATCTAAACCTATACCTATATTCCCTTTGGGATTCATGAATGGCAATAGTTTATCACAGAAATATACACTTTACAAATCATTTGTAACATTATTTTTCCACAATTTCAAATCCACCCCGAGTTATATACCGGAAGAGTAAATAGGGTGCCTGAAGCCGCCCTGCTCTCCTAAGATAGTATCATCTTACTAGCTTCTATTAGTCAAAGGTCTATAGTCTAACTCGTTGATCGGTTTCGGTTGCGTGGCTCGAATCGTATATCGTTGTTCGTCCACCATCTCCCCACCTGTTTTCCTCTATGCCATTCCTGCCTGTCCCGATGGACATCGGGGCTTGCGCAGGTATGACAGGAAGGCTGGTATCTTGTATCTTGCTCACTTACTCACCTACTCACTTATTAACTGCTTATCCTCCCAGTCTATAGTCTAAGGTCTTGCAGTCTAATGTCTTATTCTAATATCCTTCTTCCCATGTCCAGAATCTGCGGGGTGGAATAGGATAGTAAAACTGTGCATTTTCGCTGGAACGATAAATCCAGGTCCTTATATCTACATTGGAACTGCCCGGGCTTGAATTATAATAAACCTCCACGTAGAAGGTATGTCGTCCCTCGCTTAAACCAGATGCAGTATACTCCGCCTCCCATATTCCATCTCCATCCGTGTCTCCGTCAGAGTCGTTAGAACTACCCTGTTTGACCGAAGCCCCATCCAGGTATGCATCATAACTCTGGACCTCTCCTGCTGCACCCTTCATTCTCCATTTAAAGTAGGCTGTACCGGAGGAAGTAATCCCCGCCGGCCCCTGAATAATCTGCACCGTGGGAGTATTGCTCTCTATGGTCCAGTAGTAGGTATTGCCTCCCAATCCCCAGGTTTCCCGGGTCTCGTAGTTCCCGGCTTTATCCAGATAGCGCACCTGGAAGATGTAGGTCTTTCCCTTCTCAAGGTTTGTGTAAGGAGCAGGCAACTGGGTATAAGCAGTTCCATCTACAAACCCGTAATTCTGGCTGGCATCGCTCCACTTATTGTTGTCGGGTGTGTAATTTAATAATCTCCACCTTACCAGGTAGGTGTCTGAGACCTGGTCATCCTGGGAAGGATTTGCCTGGGTATAGGGGTCATAAGAGGTCCAGGTGAAATCTGCCGTGCTGGAATTGGAAGCGGCCGTGGTAGAAATAATGGAGGTGGTCATGGGCGTGGTATCCACGGCAAAAGCAGTATCAGAGAGAAGCATTTCATTACCTGCCCGGTCATATACCCTTACCTGGAGAAGGTTGTTGACCTTACTTTCCTGGTTAAAGGGAATCTTATCTATTTCCAGGAATCTTTTATCCGGATGCACTGCTCCCTCAAACGGGGTATCCAGGGTTATAGTATCTGACCAGGTAGAATAATTAGAGCCATCCGTAGAGTAGGCATATTGGGGAGAGCTGTCTGGAAGAGCAGTCTCGTTCAAACCCGAGGCATCGTTAACGCTTCCGCTGGGATTCCTGTCTTCCACCCATACTTTAAAGGAAGGGGTACGGGAGATTAGCCAGGTATCAGCCGTGTTTATCTCTATCCAGCCACTGTCCCGGTTATCAATATCAGTGATATCATCGCCATTAGCCCCTCCCCGCCAGGAAGGCTTAATCCGGGGATAATAATTAGCTTCCCAGACCAGGCGGGGCGGAGTGATATCTTTCATTATGTTTACCAGGGAAGAATCACCGCCATCTGTCTCCGAGACCTCAATGGTCTTGGTAGCATCGGTAGGCAAAGTCTCCTCGTTTCCGCTATTGTCCACGGCTCTTACCCTGATTAGATAGCCTGCTTCGTCTATGTCATCCGCCGACAACTCATAACGCCAGGTAGCGTAGTCACCATCCGTACTGGTATCTGTAACCCTATCCCAGCTACTCCAGCTGTAGTCATTGAAAGAGGTGGGCCAGGTCCCGCCCTGAGGCCTTTTCCCCCAGGAAATCTCCACGTAGTCCACCCCGCTTCCGGGGTCACCGTTAATGGTATCAGTAGAGGTGCCGGTTATAACGATGGGGGACTGATGCGGAGTGCCAAAACAGTAAGTTACCTGGTTATCAATGTACTTTATGCGAAATAGGTCTGTATCCCGGTTATCCCGCAGGGGGACACTGATGTAGGATTCGGGTTTTGTAGTATCACCTTCTACCGGGCCAAAGTTTATCTTTACTTCGTCAAGCGCAGGAGAGTAAGCCGAATTCCCGGTTTTCAAGTACGCCCTGTACTGGAGATAGCGGGCAATTGGTTTAACTTTCACTGCATCAAAGTGTAAGCAGTTCCTGAAGTATGAAGAGAAAAGTAAGAAGGAGTATAATCAGGTGAGGTGGTTTCATAATAAGTAGGTAAACCGGATACTGTGGCTCTTAACCTCTGGTCCCCGTTTACATCCCACCGGCTCCAGGTTACCTGGTATTCTTCTCCCGGGGTATAATTGCCCAGGAATTGCGTGTCAGCAAGTAATCCGTCGTTTAGATACTGGGCATATACCTCCCCGCTTTCAAAGAGCACCCTGTAGCCAGTATCTCCGAAAACACCCTCCTGCAGGAAGCCCGTACTCAAGTTGGAAATCTCCGAGACGGTTTTACCGGCTATGGGAGTAACCGAGTGGGTAAGCGAGAACTGGGTGCCCACAGTGCGCACAGAAGTGACTCCGGAAGTAAGAGCAATTACATTAATTTCCAGCCTCTGATTTGTCTCCCTGATGTTAGGAAGCTCACCCCATTTGTTCCACAGGTTAGTATTAAGAAGATTATCATTGAAGTTATCAGCCCACCTTACAATCTCCAGCTCTGCATAATCTTCATTTCCGTAAAGATACACGGGAGACCAGCCAGCCGTGGAAGGAATCTCTTCTGTGTCTGTATCTGCATTAGCTGTATCTCCGTCCCGGGTATAGAAAATTACATACTCAGGGTTGGCATGGGCGGAAATAGTAGGTTCCGAAAGTGCGCCGGAGGTTATTCTTACCAGGTCAATCTGGCCTGTGAAAGGATAGGAAGAATCGCTGAAGAGCAGAGGGGGAGAATCTGGATAGAGGATGTTACCTGTAAGGACATAAGAGGCTTTAACCTCTCCATCCACGTAGAGCCTGAGATTGCTTCCGTCATAGGTAAAGGCTAAATGGTACCAGGTATTAGTAGAATAGGAAAAATTTACTCTAAAACTATTTACATAATAAGAACCCGATGAAGTATAAATCTTTGCCTCAAAATGGCTTTGACTGTCAGTTCCCAGCCACCAGCCACTGTTGACTCCATCTCCCAGGGAGAGGATAGTCTGGGTAGAATTGGCCAGGCCAGGTTTCACCCAGCACTCCACGGTCAAATTGGCCAGGTAAAGCCCTGAAACCGGGGAAGAAACTTTTACATAGTCACCTGCGGCAACGAACCCCAGACTTTCATCTCCCGGATATCCCAGCCTTCCAGGCATCCAGACAGGAGAACCGTATATAGTTCCATCATATCCCCCACCGGAGGAATCCAGCACTGTATCTGCATTTCCTCCCTCGTCCAGGTACCAGAGGCCCGCTGTATTTGCTCCCCTTTTCAAAAGCGCATCCTGGGAAATCCAGGAAATTGTGTTCCATTTTACCGGCTCGGAGGCATCTCTCCAGGAAGAGAAAATAATGCCCGTATCTGTATAAGTTGTACCCGGAAGCGATAGGTAAACACTGCCCGGAGTATCGGTAACATTTACATCACTACCCCACCAGTATTTTGAGACAGAGGTGCCGGAAGGACCCCAGAGAAGCTGCGAGTCTCCTGCTGACCAGTCCGTCTGGGTCCAGGAAAAGAGTAAAGAGGGGAAGAGTAAAAAGGCAAACAGGAATAAGGAAGCAAGCGAGTAAGTGGGTAAGCGGGCGGAGTGCCTGTCCCCTCTCATTTTATCTCCTCCCGTTTTTATTGTTACTTTATCATCACACTTTTTCATCTTATCCTTCACCTCTATTATAAGAAACAATTTCCATGCCAAAATTAGACATTAGATTATAGACCTTAGACTTTAGACTTTTTAGTATTTTCAATGTAAGTAATCAATCCCCGTAATACCCTGGCTGTTTCTTCATATTTTGCATTAAGTTCCTCAAATTCTTCCCTCTTGAAATATCCTATATCCTTTGAGAATTTAATATAGTAACCTAATTCAGCTAATGAGGAAGCACTTATATACAAAAATTGGAGGTACTCATCTTTATGTCTTCGCACAGACCCTTCTACTATATTAGCTGGTACTGAAATTGCCGCTCTTCTCATCTGGGAAGTTATACCCCATACATCCCTCTTTGGAAATGCTTTCGTAGTTTTGTATATAGCCAAAGCTAACTCATCGGCTAACTGCCACGCCTTTATCTTTCTATAATCTCTCGCCATCTCCTATTCTAACGTCTATGGTCTTAAGTCTATAGTCTAATTTCATCTTTCATAAATAGTGGAGATGCTGTATTCTCCCAGCACTTCATCCTGCCCTTCATCGTAGTGGCCATTTCCATTGGTATCTCTTATATACCTTGCAGTTACTTCAATACGAAATAGTTTGCCCCGTACAGTAATCAGGTTGGAAATACGGGAGAAGTACTGCGAAGCAGTGACTATACTGCCGTTGATGGGAGCAGAAGTATAACTTCTCAACCTATCCCAGACCTCTCCTATGTTGTGGTAAGGTCTTCCGCTGACTATATAATCTACCAGGTTAGCATCATTTAACCCGGGTAAAGCATGTAGTACTTCTGTATCAGCAGTATTTACGTTTATCTTTCCGTAGATTCTGGGCAGAGGCGCGAGTACTATGCCATCAAAGTAAGTAGTGCCGGTATAACTGGCCGGCTTTCTTACCATCACCTGAATATAGGTATCAGAGAGAGCGTGTTCTGTATCGGAATCCCCTATTACCACTTCACCGTAATAGGCAATGCCATCTGCTCCCGGGACACGGTAAACCCAGTTAGTCCCCTGGAAATCCTGGTTCCAGGTACTTACCGATACTTCCAGGGGAGCATCTTTGAGCCCCAGGATGTAAAGGTCGTAAACGGCAGTATCCGGGGAGAGCCTATCCTTCAGCCCCCAGGCCCAGGAAGCCTGGTCAGAGGAGGAGGTGTAGTAGTAGGGAGTAAGGAAAGGAGTATCAGGATGTGCCGCGTCAATCTCAGTGCCATAGGGATCCTTGGAATTGTATACCCAGTTTACCGC
>JAADFP010000090.1 GCA_013152825.1 Caldisericota bacterium
GGAAATATTTCGGAGAGGTGCCCGGAGCAGGAAAAGGCTGGTACAGTAAGAAAGAGCTTTCCGGGGGGCAGATAGTGGAACAGGCCACCCATACAGTAGATTTAATGAGATACCTGTTAGGAGATATTGCAGAAGTTTTCGCTTATAAATTCGCAGGGATAAACAAGCAAATTTATCCGGGATATGACGTGGAAGACGCCTCCACTACCCTGATAAAATTCAAGAATGGTGTTATCGGCAACCTGAGCTGTACCTGGCTATGGAAGGAACTTGATAGTGAATTGGAGATAATGGGCAAGGGGTTTAAGCTCAATTACCAGGGAAACTGCCTAATGGTGGAAAAGGGTAACATAAAAACCCTGCGCAGTTCTGATATTGATCCTATGCTGGAAGAAGAACGTGCTTTTTTCTCGGCCATCAGGGAAAATAAGCCAGAGAAAGTAAAATCTGACTACTCTGATGCCCTCAAAACCCTCGAGGTAACCCTCCCTCGAGGTAACCCTCCACATTCACCAATCTTTTCAGGAGGGACGCCCGGTAAAGGTATCTTGACAGGACAGGTGCATTGTAGTAGTTTAACTTAAAACTGGAGGTAAAAATGGCCATAGATTTGAATGAAGGAAACTTTGAGAGCGAGGTTCTATCTTCCTCGCTTCCCGTTCTGGTAGATTTCTGGGCACCCTGGTGCGGCCCCTGCCGCATGCTGGGACCGGTGGTGGAGGAATTAGGCCAGGAGAAATCTGACGTTTTAAAAGTGTGCAAGGTTAACGTAGATGAAGTTCCAGCCATTGCTTCCCGCTACGGGATAATGGCTATTCCTACTTTAATACTTTTCAAGGACGGCAACGAAGTAGCCAGATTGGTAGGGGTACTGAGTAAAGAAAAATTATTGCAAGAGATAGAAAAACACTTGTAAGATTTCACGCTGTTTTTTCATTTTAGCTTTGGGCAGCTAACCACTGCGGAATAGTTCGTCGCTTCTTCCCGGTACAATTATGAGAAAACTGAAAGAAGCTGTAAGCAGGTGGTGGATATTCTCAATTTTTTTCACCCTCCTCCTAATTCCCTTCTTCTACATTTACCTGAGCATTGTCCTTCGCCACCTTCTCCCCAAGATGCAGATTATCGAAAGCCTGGGATATTTTCCCCTGATAACTGCAGAGGCGCTGCGCAAGTTTTCTTTTTCTTACATTCTTAATGCTTCTTTATTCTACGTTTTTGCTCTGAGCTTTTTCCTGGGGACCCTCTTCTGGATAGGCTGGGTGATAAAAAAGCGGAAGTACATATATCTTCTCTTTCTTTTAACTCTGACACTTTTTCCCTTTTTGAACAATCCGGATTCTTACCGGAATTTAAGAGAGGGATGGCTGGTAAGAAGCGAAGGGGGCAGAATCATTACAAATTGGTATTACTCCCACACGCTCCTCTCGGCTGAGGGAATAAAGGGGTTCTGGGAAAAAGAGCAGAAACTTGTTTTCTTTGCGGGTTCTCCACCCCGAGATTTTCGAAAATGGGCAAAAAGAAACGACATTATTGTAAAGACCGTCTCCCCCGGGGAGAAAAGCAGGCTCCAGGCAGCAGATATCATTTTCAACTTGCCAGGTGGGATTCCCTGGGAAGGGAGAAAAAAGACAGAAGAAGAAATTCTCCGGGTTTCCCCTTCTTTACCAATCAGGATATTGAGAACAATGCTGGCTCTATCCCTGTTTGTATTTTCCCCTCTTTACCTTGCCTTTTTCCTGATTACTTTCATAGTTTTCCCCTTCTACTACTGCTCCCGAAATAAAATAAAGTTTTATCTCTGTATTCTCCTGATGCTTATCACCCTGTTTTTATTTCTCCCCGGGAAAAAGGTGGCTCCCCTTCCCGATTCTCCGGGTAAACTGAGAGATGCTGTATTTTCTCCGGACTATTACGTCTCTCTTAATGCACTGCAAAAAATTTACCAGGGCCCGGGTGATACAGACAGTATACTGCGGGAAATCCTTCTCCAGGAGAAACGATGGTATATAAGATATGCCATCTGGCTTAAACTTCGACACAAAGGATGGGATGGAAAAATATCTTCGCTGGAAAAGTAAGGAAATAGCCGGCTTATTCCTGGGACTTATTTTCATTGAATTGGCCGGGGATTTCCTCTGGAGCAGGCTTTTTTCTGAAATTTCTCCCTACCTATTCACATTTTACCTGCGGGTAGTAGATATGATATTTATCTTGCTTTTCCTCAAATTTAAAGGAGTAAATTTCCGCGCCGTAGGCTTGACAAACTTACCGGAAGGCTTAAGAGGCGGAATAATCGCCTCCCTCGTGCTCGGCTCTGCTGCATTTATAATTATTTTCCTCCTTTTTAAAATCTTTCCCCGGGCATTGCCAAGGATGCCTATGCATACCTCTAAAAACTTCAAAATACTTCTCATTGTTTACCCCACTATTCCTCCCCTGGTAGAAGAAATAGTCTTCCGGGGTATCCTTTACGAATTTATCAAGGAAAGACAACGCACCTGGATAGCAATTATTCTCTCCTCCCTCATCTTCTCTCTCCTCCATGCCTATTCCTGGCTATTCTTGTTAGTGCCTTTTATCGGGGGAGTGTTTTTCTGCCTTCTGAAAGATAAATTCAACTCTCTCTGGGCACCTCTGATACTCCACATTACTGGAAATATAAGCTTACTGCTACTACCCTTTTTTCTATCAAAGCTTTAGGGGGCCCCTCCACAATGCGTGCTCTGTTTACTATCACTCTTATTTTATCTGCTCACTACTGGCCAATCGGCTGCTGTTGGGTAGCGCGAATCGGTATGCATTGCTCGTTAACCGTCCCTCCCCCCTATTCCACGCTAACTCAAAACTAATCTTTCCTGCTTACTGCCAACTGCTCACCTGACATTTGAGATTCCCCTTTTTTAACCTATAATTTAAATAGTGGATAGAAGTAGGAATAAAACAGGATGTTAGACATTCAGAATAAATTAACATCAGGTACGAATCTTAAAGATGAGATTGCTTATTTTCAAGAATTAGACAGCATTTATCAAGAAATTAATTCAGTTTTTCCCGTAGACAGAAAAAGCGTAGGGTATTATCGATATGATACAGAAGTGGAATTCAACTCTACCGCATTCTGAGGCTCTACACTAACTTCTTCCAGCCCTATATGAAGCTTGATACAAAAAACAAGAATCGGAAGCAAGTGAAGAAAATTTATGATACTCCCAAAACTCCATATCAAAGAGTGCTTGAATCTTCCTTTATCGCAGAAGAAGTTAAAAAAATTAAAAACGGTGTATGAGAACTTGAATCCCGTCAAGTTAAAAAAGGCATTGGTGAGACTTCAGGATAGATTGATCCAGATGGTCAGGATAGAAAATGCAGGGAAAGGGTAAAGTTGAGAATGTACAGAATTTCAGATAGATTTTTATATGATGCAACCAGGGACTAATGTTCTTTTTCTTAAAAGGTATTCAAGAGATTTTTTGCAGGGTGTCCAGTTTACCAAAGCATATAGCACGGTCGCCAGGCTTTAGTTTATTATTTGGCCCGGGCACCGGGATAACTTTTCTTCCTCTCTCGATTATGAGTACAAGCACTCCCTTTTCCCGCAGGTTTAATTCTCCGATACGTTTATTGGCAATGTGCATTTTTTCGTTTACCCATATATCTACTATTCCGTATTCTTCGGGCAGGTGTAACATTTCTTCCCACATGGGCTTGGAAAAGTATCTGTTCCTGGAGAGTTTATCTTCTATTTTTGAGGTTAGCTTCCGGGTGAGCCCTTTATGCGAAGCTATTCTATAAAGGAGGTAGAGTCCGGTCCCAAGAATGGAAATTTTTATCCCTGCCTGGAGCAGCCCGCCCCGGGCAAAAGAAAGTATAAGGGTGGCGATTACCGAAGCTAACCCTGCGTTTCCCAGCACCATGAGGGTCATTACAATCTTTCTTCGTACAGGATGCTTCACTACTGCTTCAGCTTCCTCAGTAGTGAATCCCGTGCCAGTAAAGGCAGAGAGTGCCTGGAACCTTGCTTTTTCCTCGTCCATTCCAGTGAGTGTCAAGGCTACGGTACCAATGCGCACTATTATGTAGGAGACCCCGATAATTATAAATAACGGAAGCACCAGGAAAGTCATTTATCTGCTCCTTTCATAATCCAGTGGGTAAATCCAGGATTTCCAGAGGTAGCTCAAATTTTTTCGAAAGATGTCTTCCTACCTCTCTCACCCCGAGTATTTCTGTTTTGTGATGCCCGGCGAATAAAACGTTTATTTTTGCCTCTTTTGCCTGCCAGTACCAGGTGTGGAAGGGCTCCCCGGTTATGAATATATCAAGCTTTCTTTCTATGGCTTGAGGAAGGAGAGCAAGGGCAGAACCTGAGATAAAAGCGCCTTTCCTGATTTTCTCTACCCCGAAATCCCAGGAAATAGCCTGCGTGTGGAGCTTCTTTTCTACCCATTCCTTGATTTCTTGTTTTTCCCAGGGACGGGGAAGGGAGAACTCGTATCCCAGGTTTACCCCGTGGTAATCACCAAAGGGGATTCCCTTGTCCCAGCCCAGTATATCCAGTGCTACGGCATTGTTTCCCCATTCAGCGTGTACGTCAAGGGGAAGATGTGCAGCGTATAAAGCTATGTTTCCCTCCATGAGTATCTTTACTCTCTGGTAAAGGTTTCCGGTAATAGGAGTCATCTCTTTCCAGAATAAGCCGTGATGTACCAGGAGGAAATCCACCTTCCTTTTTCTTGCTTCCTCAAAACATTCTCTACAGGCATCTACTGCTATCCCTATGCGGTGGACATCCCCGGTATTTTCTACCTGGAGGCCGTTCTTGCTGTTGTCGGGAATTTCCTTCACCTTCAATATCTCATCCAGGTACTGCACTATTTCCCTTAATTTCATTTCTTTGCCCTTTCTACGTAGGCTCCTGTCCTGGTATCTATGCGTAGTATTTCACCGGGCTGGATAAAGAGGGGAACCTGCACGGTCAGTCCGGTTTCCAGGGTAGCCGGCTTTGTCCCACCGGAAG
>JAADFP010000091.1 GCA_013152825.1 Caldisericota bacterium
GGTCAACCAGGGTCCCTCCGCCTTTCAATCCCTGGATAATGTTTTTTACATAGTGAGCCATGCCTGCAATAGCCATTCCTATACCGGCTAATTTTTCCCTCCTGAGGTTCTCTTCGTATAGATGCGCATTTTCAATAGCCATTCCTGCTTGATGACCAATAACCGTGAGAAGTTCCAAGTCTTCTTCCTGAAAAGCCCCTTTTGAAAGGAGTGTGTCCACATAAATAACTCCCAGGTTTTTTTCTTTCCCCTTCAAAGGCACACACATGGCAGAATGTATATGAGAAGAAACCACACTGGCACGGTTGCGAAAACGCGTATCTTCCATCGCATCAGAGGTCAGCACAGACTCGTTTCCCTTAAACACCTCATCTACAATACTGCGGCTTATTTGTAAAGGAGAAACGTCATCAGTTCGCCTTCTTTCAGCAGTTATCTTTAAGGCTCCTTTATCTTCGAGGAATATGACCCCTCTATCTGCCCGTAAAACCTGGAAGATTAAATCCGTGGTCTTTTGCAAAGCTTCTTCTACGGCTACGGTAAGAAGGGAATTAAGTACCCTGCTCACCTCACAGAGAACTTCCAGGTGGCGATGAACTTTCTTGGCTTCTTCCAGGGTAGAGGGAGGAGAAGGAACAATCTCCACTCGTGTTGTTAACTGCGTGGGAGAAGAGGCACGCGGAATGGAAGAAGGGGGTTCCCCCAGGGTTATCATCGTGTGTCCAATCTTAACCACATCTCCTTCCCGTATAGGTGATACAGATACTTGCCGGCCATTAATAAACGTTCCATTTGTTGAGCCAAGGTCCCTTATCCACCATTCTTTTCCCCGGGGGGTAAGGAACAGATGCCGTGATGACACACGATTGTCAGAGAGCATGATATCACAGACAGAATCCCTGCCAATTACATATGCTTTTCTTTCCAGCTCTATTTCGCGGGGTTTTTTATCTTTTTCTTTAATAACCAGCTTCATCGTAACATTTTACCAGAAATAAACATTTCCTTGATAGGTTACCAGCTGTGTTGCAGACCTTTTCATTCCTAACATAAAGATTACAAATAAATCCTCCCGACATAAATCGGGATAAACTAAAAACTAACTACTACATACTCATCTCTAAAACAACCTAAAGTCTAATGTCCAAAGTCTATAGTCTTCTATCTTCTCACTTCCTCCAATCTCTTAAGCAGTTCCTCCACGTTTTGAAATCGCTCTTCTTTATTCTTGGCTAACATTTTATTTATAATAGTCTTTACCTCCTCCCTCAACCCAGAAGTATCCGCCTCCTCCCAGAGATGAAGATTCATTATTTCTCCCAGGTTTTCACCACTGAAAGGAGGAGAACCTTTAAGCATCTCATAAAAGACTACTCCCAGGGCGTAAATATCGGTTCTTTCGTCAGCTTCTTCTCCTCTAAATTGTTCAGGCGCCATGTACTCAGGGGTTCCCATCATTGTCCCTGTAGCAGTCACTCGCGTAGCTCGACTGGAAAGATTCCTTGCCAGCCCGAAGTCCACAATTTTTGGGCCCTGGGAAGTTAGGATAACATTCCCTGGCTTAAGGTCCCTGTGGATTATTCCCTTGCTATGGGCATGCTGCAATCCTTTTGCTATTCCAGTCAGGATAGAAAATGCTTCCGGTTCATCTAATCTTTCTTTTTCTTTAAGATAATCACCAAGGCTCTTTCCTCTTAAAAACTCCATGGCAAAGAAATACTTATCATCTTCACTGCCGGCTTCATAAACCTTCACAATATTCGGATGTTCAAGGGCCTTTACTGCTTCTACTTCTCTCTGGAATCTCTTCAAGAACACAGGGTCATGCGAAAAAGACTCCTGTAACACTTTTAAAGCAACAAATCTCCTTCTACCTCTTCTTAATGCCCTGTAAACCACTGCCATGCCCCCCCTGCCTATTTCTTCCACCAACCGGTATTTTCCCAGCATAGGAGAAGTAAATATGCGTACCTTTAAAGTGAACGAAGTAAATGTGTAAGTAATTAAGTAAGCTAAAAGAGTAGGGGAGACATCCCAGAAATAATTTTTCCCTGTGAAAAAATATACGGAGAAAAAGAAAAGCAAAAGGGCAAAAATAGCCAGAGAAGCTCCTCCTAATATAGTAGAGAGAAGCAAGGATGAAGCCACAGCCAGGCAGGCAGATATAATATTGATAATTAGAATATTAGTCGGAGCAACCTCTCTCAAAAATTCTCTTTTGGAAATATTTTCTAAGATATTAGCCTGAATTTCTACTCCAGACATGAGGGAGTCAGTTTTGAATGGGGTAAGAAAATAGTCGTGGGCTTCAGGAATACCCACTCCTATGAGAACAAATTTATTCTTGCAATACCCGGGATTTATTTCCCCTTTCAACACACTCTGGAAAGAAAAAGTAGGAAAGGTCCCACTCCCTCCATAAAAATTAATAAGATAAGGATGGTTAGAAGGGACAAAATTTTCTCCTGCTATTCTGTATAAAGATAGAGCAAAAGAAGGTACTTCCATATTCTCCCACTGCTCTTTTAAAATTACTTTTCTAATACTACCGTCTCTATCCATGGGAAGGTTTATAAATCCCCACCTGGCCAGCGGGAATACTTCCTGCGGTGTAGCGAGGAAGAATTTTTCCGTTTCCAACCCGCCTATTTTCCTTCTTTCCCTCTCGAACTTCGCCGCTAATACCACAGGCGCATTAATTAAAGTCCTGCCCAGCTTCTCGTCTGCCTCCTTTTCAGCAGGATTAAGAAAAAGGACATCCACTCCAACAGCTTTTATCCCTGAGGAAGAAAGCCGCTGAATTAGTTGAGCATAGTAATAGCGGGAAATAGGCCAGGTTTCTTGCAGTATTCTTAAAGTCTCTTCGTCAATATTTACAATCACCACATTAGCAGGCTTTCTTTCCCCCCTGAGCTCAAACAAGAAATCCAGGTAACTTCCGGAAAAGAAGTTAAGTGCTCCTGATTTCCCCAATAAGACTATCAAGAAAACAGAGAAAATCCCACTGATTATCCCGCTCAGAAAATAGCGGGAAACAACCCTCCTCATTTAGCTCGCAGTTTCTTAAGGAAGATAAGTTTGATATGGTCATCACTACTGCCTGCAATACCATCCACTCCCACCGAACGTATTTCTATGTATTGTGAACCCCGGGGAGTCTTCTTGACGCGATATTGATAGGGATGGCCATAGGGATCCAGCAGGTTACTGGAAGGGTCAAGATAAGGGCCATTCCAGCCCTCTATTCCCTCATTTTCCAGGAGAACTTTTAATCCCTCTTTCCGGGTGGGAATGCGCCCCGCATCTTTAAAGAATTGCTTTATGGCTGCCTCAAACACCCAGAAATCCTTCCTGGCTTTCTTGCCTCCTCTTTTTGCCATAGATATTTTCTTTACTGTCATTGCCGCTTCCACTCTTCTGGATTCATCCATTCCTGCCATAGCTCCCACTATTCCACTTGCCCAGAGAGGAACTGCCTTTTGCAGGTCTTCCTTCCATTTCTGCCATTCTTTTATTTCTGATTCTCTTAGCTTTTCTAAAGAAGTAGGGGGTTCATTTCTTACTATGTTGGTAGCCATCATGGATTTAACCAGAACATAGCCAGGAATTTTCCCTCTTCCCTTTACTCCTACTTCCCCCTCTATCACGCCCACGCGGGTAAATTCATTTTGCGGAATGTACTGCACAAAATAAATTGTCCCTCGCACTCCAGTCAGGGCATTTGGCGTTTCAAGAATAAAGTTGGTTTCCTTTACAAAGGGTTTTTTGATAATCGTCCATATTTTCCCTGCGGAGAAAAACACTGAAGCTTTATATTTATTTTCTTTCAGGGAGGAACTTTTCAGTTTCATTTTGGAGTTAGCAAAAAGCGTGGTAACTCCAAAATCAGCAAACTTGATAACAGCTCTGGAGTTTTTTCCTGTTTTTATTTCACTTCCCGGAGAAAGGATATCTCCTTTACGGCACTCTTTCCAGTCTTTTTCTCCTGGAAGAAGCAACTCGACCTTTCCCTCCACTTTTACTACTTTAACGACAATCGCTTCTTCTGCCTGGAGGAGATTAAATATGAGAAAAACAAGAAGGAAAACAAAAAAGGGGGCCTCTGTATGCCCCCTTTTTCTATTTCTATATAAATTACTTTTCTTTCTTTTTATCTTCCTCACCCTTCTCTTTTTTTTCTTTCTTCTTTTCCTCTTCTCTTACTTCTTCCTCTTTTATCTTCTCTTCTTCCTTCTTAGCTGCAATCTGGTCCTTGATAGAAGTAATACCGCCAAATATAGCTATTGCACCGCCCAGAAGAAGAAGGAAAGGAATAGAGCCCATTAAAATCCTTAAAAACCAACCCCACCAACCTATTATTCCCCAGATTCCTAAAACCACGGCTATCATGCCGCCGATTAAACTACCCATCTGCTGCACCTCCTTTCTTTTTGATTGGAGTATAGCAATATAACCTCCGCTTGTCAAGCGAGCGAGTTGCATCACGAAAAATCTTCTCGAAAAGGGAAGATTTCTCCTCCTTAAACATTCTCCTGCCACTACCAGCCCACGGGGAGAGTTTATAGCCTCTTTACCTGTCTTGAATTGGATTTTGGGAAGAGTTTGTTGCTGTTCTCTTTTTTACAGAGAATGTTTTTCTTTTTGCCTTCACTTCCTGGGTGAAAGCTTTTTATTTTCCCCGCAGCCTTACACCAGCAGGACATAATGAGATTTTTGGGTTACCGGGAGATCTTGACAGATAAGGAGAAAAAAGGAGAAAATATGTTACACATTGTAACCTGTCAAACAAGTAGTTTAAATAGGTGGTAAAGAGATGGGAGGGAGACATGAAAAAACTTCAGGAAAGACTCTTTGAAGAAATTCTGAAGATTCCCGTAGTGGATATCCATACCCATATAAAACCGGGAAGACCCCAGGCAGAAAACCTTTATGACCTTCTTTCTTACCACTTTGTTCTGGCTGACCTGGAAGCAGTAGGTTTTCTTCGAGACTATAATATAGAACCGGATGTTGACACAAACGTTTTACAGCAATAAGAAGTTACTATAACACA
>JAADFP010000092.1 GCA_013152825.1 Caldisericota bacterium
ATATGGTAATGCTGGGTGCTACTTCTTTTTGTACAGGGATAGTGAAGATAGAGAGCCTTATTTCCTCCCTGCCTAACTTGTTAACCGGGAAGAAGGAGCTTATTGACTCCAACCAGCGTGCTTTAAAGGCAGGTTATGAATATGCCCATGTTGCAGGATAGATTGAACAAGATTATCGATAAGCTTTCCCTGGGGAAGGTTGTGGTGTTGGGAGATATTATCCTGGATAAATATGTAAAAGGCAGAGTGGAGAGAATCTCGCCCGAGGCGCCTGTGCCTATCCTGGAGGTGGAGAAAGAGGAACTAAGACTGGGAGGAGCAGCGAATGTGGCGGCAAATATTAAGAGCCTGGGAGGAGAGGTATTTTTATCCGGGGTAATAGGAGAGGATAGGGAGGGAGAAGAAGTAAGAAAACTACTCAATGCCTGGGAGATTTCTTCCCGGGGAATACTCCTTGATCCTGCACATTGCACCACGCTTAAAACCAGGCTCATTGCTCATCACCAGCAGGTGGTGAGAATGGATAGGGAATCCAGAGAGCCTGTAGATAGTGAGTTGAGTGATAGGTTGCTTGAGAAGATTGGCGAAAATGTAGACGCTCATTCCGTGCTTATTGTCTCCGATTATTCCAAGGGCTGTGTAACCCCGCATCTTCTCTCTCTTCTAAGAAAAAAGATGCCGGAGATGCGTGTTTTAATAGATCCCCAGATAAAACATGCGTATCTTTACCAGGGATTTTATTTATTGACCCCTAATTTGAAAGAGGCAATAAATATATTGAAGAAGGAAGAAAAAGATCCCTTGAGACTGGCAAAAGAATTAAGGGATAAAATAAAAACAGAGAATGTCCTGATTACCCTGGGCGAGAAGGGGATGTTTCTCTACGAGAATAATACATCTTTTAGTATTCCGGCCTTAGCCCGGGAGGTTTTCGATGTTACAGGGGCGGGTGATACCGTGGTAGGGGTGATAGGCCTTGCCCTATCCGTAGGCGCCTCTCTCAGAGAAGCAGTTATTCTGAGCAATCTGGCAGCAGGGAGAGTAGTAGGTAAGTTAGGTGCTTCCCAGATAACTAAAGAAGAATTAAAAGAAGCAATGGAGGAATTTGCGCATGAGATACGGGGTTATCTCTGATATTCATGGCAACTTAGAGGCTCTGGAGACCATGCTCAAATTTATGCGCAAGGAAGGCGTGGAGGAATACCTCTTCCTGGGCGATATTGTAGGGTATGGGGCGGACCCCGGGGAGTGCATCGAGATAGTGAGTAATTTACCCGGTAAAGGAGTGGCAGGAAATCATGACTGGGGTGTATTGGGATTAACTCCTCTGGAGTATTTTAATAATTCTGCCGTTAAAGCAGTAGAGTGGACCAGGGAAGTGATTACAGATACTCAATTAGAATTCCTGGAAAAGTTGCCGCTGGTAGTGGAGAGAGAAGATTTTACTCTGGTGCATGCTACGCTGGAGAGGCCGGAGGAATGGCGTTACATATATTCTACTTACGAAGCACACCAAAACATGGAAATGATGAAAAGCTCGGTTTGTTTCTGTGGGCATACCCATATGCCTATTTACTTCGTAGAAAACAGGCATATTACTTTTGGCAAAGAGAAACTTATCGAACTTAAAGAAAACCATAAATACCTGGTGAATGTAGGAAGTGTGGGACAGCCGAGAGATAATGATCCCCGTGCCTGCGGTGTCATTTATGATACGGAAAAGAAGATAATAGAATATATTCGCCAGGAATATGACATTTCCCGGGCCCAGGAAAAGATATGGAAAGCAGGGTTACCCGAATTCCTGGGAACGAGACTGCAGTACGGGGAGTGATTTTGGGGATATACAAAACTCAGGTTCTGTCAGCTTATTCATGATTGTCTAATTCCCCAGGTCTACAGGGTAAATTTGTGTATAATATAGGAGTCAGGATAGGTTAATTGGAGAGTGATAAATGGATAAGGAAAAAATAAAGAAAATTATCAGGGAGTTGCTGGCTGCCATAGGTGAAGACCCGGACAGAGAAGGGCTGAAAGAAACACCGGATAGAGTGGCACGCATGTATGAAGAGATACTTTCCGGTTATAAAGAAGATGCCGGTAAATTATTGAAAGTGTTAAAGGGAGAGAACTTTGACGAGATAGTCTTGATTAAGGATATCCCGTTTTACTCTGTTTGTGAACATCACCTGCTCCCTTTTCATGGCCGGGCTAATGTAGGATATATCCCGCAGGATAACAGAATAACGGGAATAAGCAAACTGGTAAGAGTAGTAGAGGCATTTTCGAAGAGATTGCAGGTGCAGGAGAGATTGACCACCCAGATAGCAGAGGCAGTGGAAAAATCTATCCGCCCTAAAGGGGTGATTGTAATCATAGAGGCTGAGCATCTCTGTATGACCATGCGGGGGGTAAAAAGAC
Source organism: Caldisericota bacterium (assembly GCA_013152825.1). Lineage (GTDB taxonomy): Bacteria > CAIJMQ01 > CAIJMQ01 > JAADFP01 > JAADFP01 > JAADFP01. The sequence goes on from JAADFP010000092.1 coordinate 2,422, forward strand.
CAGGCAGCAAGGTAAGGACTTCGGTGGTAAGAGGGATATTTAGAGAAAATGAGAAAACACGGCTGGAAGCCTTAAAATTAATTGGAGTATAATTTTTAAAAAAGGAGTTGGTAATGGAAATATTTGATAAGCTCAAAGGGAAAAGTGTCCTGGTAACAGGAGGTGCAGGGTTTATTGGCTCCCATATTGCAGAAAAGTTAGTGAGTATTGGGGCAAAAGTAAAAATCCTGGATAATTTCTTTGCCGGGAAGCTGGAGAACATAGAAAGGTTTAAAGACAGGGTGGAATTGATAGAAGGAGACATAACAGATCTATCCATAGTTTACAGAGTAATGGAGGGAGTAGATTATGTCTCTCACCAGGCAGCTTTGAGATCTGCTCCCAAATCAGTGGGATTGCCCCTCTCCTATACCAGGGTTAATGTAGAGGGCACAATTAACGTGCTTATCGCGGCGCAGGAAAAGGGAGTGAAAAGGGTGGTTTATGCTTCTTCTTCCTCGGTTTATGGGGACAATCTTCAGCTTCCCCAGAAAGAAGAACATTTCCCTTCTCCCTTGACCCCCTATGCTACCTCCAAGCTGACCGGGGAATTTTACTGCAAGATGTTTACCAAGACTTACGGATTATCCACGGTTTCCCTGAGATACTTCAATGTGTTTGGCCCCCGCCAATCCCTGGAATCTCAGTATGCGGTGGTAATTCCCAAGTTCATCAAATGTATCCTGGACAAGGAACCTCCCCCTATCAACGGGGATGGTAAACAGTCGCGTGATTTTACTTATATTGACAATGTTGTGCATGTGAACCTTCTGGCCTTGCTCCGGGAAGGTGTGGATGGAGAAGTCTTCAATACCGGGGAAGGGAAAACAATCTCTATCCTGCAATTGGTGGATGACCTCTCCCAGATTGCGGGAAGAGAGGTAAAACCAGTGTTTACTCCTCCGCGTCCGGGGGATCCTCCCTATACCATGGCGGATATTGAAAAAGTGACTTCTTTGCTGGGTTACAAGCCTCTGGTTTCTTTCCGGGAAGGGCTGGAGAGAACATTTGCCTGGTTCAAGAGCTATTTTGCCGGATAAGAGAGGGATGGAAAGATTGGAGAATGAAAAAAGCGGGTAAAGAAATATATATAATTGAACATGCTTTAGAAAGGACGAGAAAAAGAGGGGCTACTCATGGAGAAGTTAAGAAGACTCTGGCAGAGGGAAAAGAAGTTGAGGCAAAATATGGCAGGAAAGCAAAAGAGTTGATTTTTACCTATAATAAAGAATGGCAGAACAGGTTTTATCCCGAAAAAAAAGTAAAGGTAGTTTATACCGAGGAGAAACAAAGTATTGTAGTAATTACCGTGTATGTCTACTTTGGAAAATGGGGAGGTGGAAATGAGGATAACTTATGATAGCAAATATGATGTGTTATATCTCCAATTTAAAGAGGAGGAAGAAGTTCTCTGTAAGCACCTTACTGAAGAAATAACAATGGATTTGGATAAGAAAGGAAAAATAGTAGGAATAGAGATCTTATCTGCTTCTAAGTATGTTGACTTAGGCAGCCTTCTTCCTGTAGAAAGCGAGAAAAAATCTGTAGCATAGTGCCAGAATTCTGGTATATAGCTTTAAAGAATCTGAATCGATGGAATACACCGGATTACTCAAACCTTACCTGGAAGACCTTGCTTCGGCAAAACCTGCTCCGGGGGGAGGGAGTGCTGCTGCATTAGTGGGAGCGCTTGCTGCCTCTCTTGTCTGCATGGTGGCCAATTTTACCGTGGGAAAAGAGAAGTACCGCGAGTTTGAAGAAACGGCTAAAAAAGTTCTGCAGGAAGCCGAGAAAATAAAAGATGCCTTGTTGCAGTTGGCGGAGGAAGATGTGTGAAAGCATACCAATCTTACGTGCAGGCCAGGAATCTTCCTAAAAATACTGCCGGGGAAAAGGAAGCCAGGAAGCAGGCTATAAACAAAGCGATCCTGAAAGCTACGCAGGTGCCTTTGCAGGTTATGGAAAAAAGTCTCAGGGTGCTGGAGTTGAATAAGGCTCTCCTGGGCAAAAGCAATCCCTACCTGGTAAGCGACATAGGGGTCTCTGCGGAATTTGCTCATGCTTCACTGAATTCTGCCTGCTTTAACGTGGAAATAAACCTGCCTTATCTACAGGAAGCCACGCGCAGAGAGATAGAAGAAAAGGTTAGATTTATCCGGGGAAAAGATTCTTCCCTCTATGAAGAAATAATAAGTGGAGTCAGGAGAGAGTCATAATAATAAGACATTAGACCATAGACTTTAGACTGTTAAAAGTGAATAAGTGAGTAGGTGAGTAAGTGAGTAGGGAAGATGCGAGATACCAGCCTTGCTTGTCATGCCCGCGAAAGCGGGTATCCAGAGGAGCGAATGTGCATATTTTGGCAGGCGATATAGATTCCTGCTTTCGCAGGAATGACAAAGGAGAGCATGGATGATAGAGGAGGCAGAAAGAAGGTGGGGGAGAGACGGTTGACGAATAACGGTTACCATTTCGCGCTACCCAACCGCCGCCGATTACCGGTTACCGATATTAACAGATAGACAAAGAATAGTGCAGAAGTAAGTATATCCCGATGCCCAGATTTTCCCAGCGGTAAACTTTTCTTAATCTTAGAAAATTGGGCCCTTTAGAAATCAAGTACATAACCTGAACACATAGCAAAAGAATGAGCAGGAATAGCACCATACTTATAAAATAGGAGAGCAGGAGTGCAGGGAGGAGAAAAAGCCACAGAAAGCGTGTGCTTTTCTTTCCCATCAGCATAGCAGTAGTTATTCCCTGTCTTTTGTCTTCTTTCAAGTGGGCAAACTCGTGGATTAACTGGGCTAAGAGCATCAGGAAAAAATACAGGAAGTAAAGAAGCAGTATTTCCCTGTTTATCTGCTGCGCTCCCAGAACTATGAGCAGGGGAAATCCGGAAGAATTAGTAAGGGTACCCATAAAAGGAATGGATTTTAAACGGAGAAAGGGAAGAGAGTAAATGCTGGCAAAAATAGATAGGGCCATAATGATTATCTTTTGAGAGCTGGTGAGAGGGAAAATAAAAAACGAAACTATCAGGGGAAAAAGGGAGAGGAGAGGATAAGCGAAGAACTTCCGGCTTAAGTTTTTATCAAAGATCTCATTCAGGGAAAAAGAGTAGCACCCCAGGAAAAAGGAGAGGGTTAAAACGGCGATTAGATTCTTTGTTTCTCCCTTGCCTGCCAGGGAACCAAGAAGAGGTAAGCCGAGAAAGTACCACCACTCTCTTATCCGGTAAATCCCTATTCCCTTTACTCTCACTTCAAATGAGGTCTCTCCAGGTTTTTGCCCCGGTGCCGGCCCACTTTTATCTTTTTTAAAAAACGTTTTCGTCAGGAAGCTTCGCAATAGCAGACCTTCTTTCCCTTTTCCTCAAGCAAGAAGTGTTTACAACGCGGGCAGCAGAGGTAATATCCTTCCTGCTTTGCCATTCGTCCTTCTATCAGGGCCACTGCTTCTTTCAGCATCCAGGAGATACTTGCTCTACCCCAGGGCGGAGATTCCAGGATGATATTCTTGTTCCTGGTGTAAGGGATAATCCTTTCCCATTTTATTGTGCCGTAAGGTATCTGTAAATGTTTATCTCCTGATTTGTCGTTGTCGTGTAAATGGAAGGTTACAATTTTCTCCGCAAAGTTCTCTATAAGTTGAGGAAGGGTGCCTGATAGGTTGCCATGGCCTGTGTCGAGGCACATGCCAACCTTCTCAGTAGCCAGTTCCTTGAATAAAAATTTTAAGAAATATAGTGAGCTTCCCACATAACCAGGAGGCATATTCTCCAGGGAGATTTCCCAGGGTGTTCCCCGGAGGAGGGAGAGAATTTCCTGGATACTGGCAAGGGAGAGAGGGGCTCGCGCTTCTTCTCTCTCGCCTTTTTTCAAAGTATCACCCGGATGCAGGATTAGCTTGAGTTTTTTGTCCGGGAGGTTGTCCAGGATTCTTTTGATGGTATCTATGGCTTTATTTTTTGTAGGGGGAAAAGAAATATCATAATCTTCTCCCAGGGGCAGGTGTACAGAAACAATTTTGTTGCTTTCCAGCAAGGATTTTATTTTTTCTCTTCCCTCTCTATCCAGGAACCAGGTTGCTTCTACCTCCACGTAGGGAGAATGAGTGAGTATATCCGTAAAAAAAACTTCTTCTATAGCCCGGGGAAGAGTTATCCCTATCTTCAATTTTTGTCTTCTCGGGTTGTATTCTGTAATACTACGTTTTGCTCCCGTCCAGGTACTTGTTTTCACCCAGCAGGTAGTCCTGCACGTATTCTCTTACGCCTTCTTCCAGGGAATACATGGGCCTGTCATATCCCAGCTTTCTCAATTTCTCTATCTCTGCCTGGGTAAAGTACTGGTATTTCTCTTTAATAGATTCTGGCATTTCTATAAATTCTATCTCTGGTTTTTTGTTGACCGCCTGGAAAATTGCGGTGACTAAATCGAGAAAGCTACGGGCTTTTCCTGTGCCCACGTTGAAAATTCCGTGTGCATCTTTTTTATCGTAGATAAAGAGGGTGATGTCTACCACGTCTTTGATATAGATGAAGTCTCTCATCTGCTCTCCATCGCCGAATTCAGGCTGGTAGGATTTAAAAAGCCTTACCTTTCCCTCTTTGTTTATTTGCTCAAATGCCTTGTGTACCACACTTCTCATCTCCTGCTTGTGGTACTCGTTGGGGCCAAAAACATTAAAATACTTAAGCCCCACGATTCTCTCCAGGACACCAGAATATAATGCCCATAAGTCAAAGAGGTGCTTCGAATAACCGTACCTGTTTAATGGCCTTAAGGCAGGAAGGAGAGAGTGTTCATCCGAAAAGCCTTGTTTGCCATCTCCGTAAGTGGCAGCAGTAGAAGCGTAAAGGAACCGGGTGTTGTTTCTAAGACACCAGGTAGTAAGCAATTTAGTATATTCGTAGTTATTTTTTAGGAGAAGTCTTACATTTTGCTCGGTAGTAGAGCTTATTGCTCCCATGTGTAAAATTCCGTCAAATGTCCAGGAACCCCAGGTCTCCAGCTTGTCCATGAAGGTATCTTTATCCATGAGGTCGCAGAATTTCAAGTTGGCCAGATTTTTCTCCTGCTCGCTCTTTTTGTTCTCTTCCAGGGTATCAACTACCAGGATATCTTCTCTTCCCCTCTGATTAAGCCCCCATACCAGGGCACTACCGATAAACCCAGCTCCTCCAGTTACAACAATCATAGCTAACTTACCTAAAAGTGGAACACAGAGGAAGTCCGATATTCTCTTCTGTTCTGTATTCTCTCAATCCATCACCCATCTACCTATCATTCTATCATTTTCTTTACTGTATCAACAACCTCTTCCGGGCTAATAGATTTCATGCAGCGATGGTCCCGGGGACATTCGCGATACATACAGGGAGAGCATGCAACTTTCTTGTGGATTATCGCCACTTCTCCATACCAGGGCTTCGTTTTCTCTACCGGGGTAGGGCCATATATTCCTACTACGGGTATTCCCAGAGTCGAGGCGATATGTAAGGCTCCTGAATCGTTGCAGACTACAAGAGAGGAAAGAGCAATTATGGCCATCATTTCTCTCACCGAGGTCTTACCTACCAGATTGATAACTTCTTTATCAGTTGCGGCGATCTTTTCTCCCAGCGGTTTTTCGTCTTTACTGCCCAGGATGAGTACCGGGAAGGAGCATTCTTTTGTTATACAGCAGGATACTCTGGCAAAGTTTTCCACAGGCCATCTCTTGGCGTTCCCATAGGCAGCTCCTGGAATTAAGACAGAGAATTTCTCGGGAAGGGAGTACTTGCTTTTAACCTGTTCCTTTTCTCTTGGCTCCAGATAGATACCGGGTTTTGTCTCCCTTCTTTCCATTCCCAGATAATCAAGTATTCTCAGGTAGAATTCTATCTGGGGCATGTTTCTCCAGTTTGCTGGCAGGGGGGCTTTCCGGGTAAGCAGGAAGCGCCTGCCGTCAGTAGGATAGCCTACCCTTTCTTTTACTCCGCAGCGAAACATTAAGAAAGCCGAGGAAAAGGAATTGGGCAGGAGAATCCCCAGGGAAAAATGTTCCTCTTTTATCTCCTGCATGTTTTCTGGATGGAATATCCCTTCTATGAAAGGGTTGTTATGGAATATATCCCGCACTTTTCTCTTGCAAAGTACATACACGGGAGAATCGGGGAGATTATCTTTAATAATAGGGAGAAGAGCAGTAGAAATCACTGCATCTCCTATCCAGTTTCCTATCCAGTTTGGTGAATGAATTATAATTTTTTCTCCCATAGCTTGGCATATTTGAGATAGACGTAAAAAGAAGAGAGGCAGGAAAGAATCAATCCCGGTATTCCGTCAAACACTCCCCCCTTAAGTATGTACATCTTAAAAAATTTCCAGGCGGGCCTGAGCAGTAAATCCAGGATACTTGCTCTTTTCCCCTGCTTTTGCATCTCCTCTGCTGCCCTGGTGGTATAGTAGTTAAGTTTTTCCAGGTAATGAGATAAATCTCTGTAGGGATAATGTAAAATATTGCCTTTGAACTTGCCTACTTTTCCGCTAATTTCGGGAGAAGAGCCAAGCTCCCTGTCCTTATAGCAAGCTACCCCTTTTTTGAATAAGCGAACCACCCTGTCTCCTCTCCAGGAGAACCTCATCCACTTCCCCATAAATTTACTTAGCCGCGGGATAGAATATGCAGCAAAATTAACCTTTCCCCCTATCTCTTTCCTTATCTCTTCCTTTAGTGTGTTGCTCAATTCCTCGTCAGAATCCAGCACCAGGATAAAATCGCCTGTAGCCTTTTCCATAGCCCAGTTAAGCTGATCCCCGTAATGCTTGAATTTTCTCTGGAAAATTTTGTCAGTATATCCTTCCACGATTTTCAGAGTATCATCAGTACTGAAAGAATCAACTACTACTATTTCTTTGCATACCTCAGATAGTCCAGCCAGGCACTTTTCTATGGTAAGCTGGGAATTAAAGGTAAGCACTACCCCGCTTATATTGTTATTCTCATTTGCCAACATACGCAAAATACACCCCGGTTAAAATCTAAAAC
>JAADFP010000093.1 GCA_013152825.1 Caldisericota bacterium
CTTCTGTTCCTGGACTATATTGCCACTTCTAAGTTAGAGTTAAAGAAAGCACTGCGCCTGGTAGAGGGAATAGTAGAAGGATGTGCCCAGGCAGGATGTACCCTGCTGGGAGGAGAAACTGCGGAGATGCCAGGCATGTATAAAAAAGGAGACTACGAGGTAGCAGGTTTTGCCCTGGGCTGGGTCAGAGAAGAAGATTTAATGAAAAAGGAAAATGTCCACCCAGGCGATTTACTGGTAGGCATTGCTTCCTCAGGTCTACACTCGAACGGATATTCCCTGGTAAGAAAAATTATATTTGAAGGCAAAAAAGAAAAAAAAGCTGAAGCTCTAAGCACATTTTCTAAAGAGGTGGGAGAAATGTGGGAAGAAAAATTCCCTACTCTGAGCAGAAAAGAAGAAAAAGCTAAGTTTCTTCACACATTTTCCCCTGCACTGGGAAAAACCTGGGGAGAAGAACTCCTTACCCCTACCCGGATATATGCAAAGAGTATCATTTCCCTGTGGGACAGGGAAATAAAAATCAAAGGGATAGCCCACATTACCGGAGGGGGCATCCCGGGCAACCTGAGCCGCATCCTCCCTCCTGGCCGCGGCGCAAGAATTAAGAGAAACTGGGAAACACCTAAAATATTCTCCCTGCTGCAGGAAATGGGAAGAGTGAAAGATGAGGAAATGTTTCAGGTATTCAACATGGGTTTAGGATTGATATTGGTAATATCCCCCGCCCAGGAAAAGGAAGTAAGAAAACATCTGGAAAGTAAAGGTGAAACCACCTATCTCATAGGTGAGATTACAGAGGGAGATAATGTTAAAATCGAGTAAAGGAGTGAGAGAAAATGGCAAGAAGTAAAACAAAAATAAAAAGAAAAAGACACAAATGGGCACTAAAGAGGAAAAGAAGAAAGGAAAGAGAAAAAAAAGGAACACTTGGTAAATGAAAGCCGCCTTTTTACAAGGCATCGAAAAGATAGAATTAACCGATACAGATAAACCTTCTCCTAAGAAAGGGGAAGTTTTGGTCAGGGTATCCCATGTGGGGATATGTGGATCAGATATACATTACTTCAAAACCGGGAAAATCGGCTCGCAGGTAGTTGAATTTCCCTTTATCCTGGGGCACGAAGCTTCCGGCTGGGTAGAAGAAGTTGGTGAAGGCTGCAAGAAATTTAAAGGGGGAGAAAAAGTATTTATCGAGCCAGCTATTCCCTGCGGAAAGTGCGAGTGGTGCAAATCCGGCAGAGAAAATATATGCCCCGAGGTCATCTTTTTAGGCACTCCGCCGGTAAAGGGAGCACTGCGGGAATACATGACCTATCCGGAAGAAGCCCTTCTCCCTCTTCCTGAAGAAATGGACCTGGAGAAGGCAATGCTTATGGAAGTCTTAGCCATCGGAGTACATTCCGTTGACCTGGCAAATATCCAGGAAGGGGAAAAAGTTGCCATATTCGGCTGTGGCCCCGTAGGGTTAGCTATCCTGCTTATCTCCCGTATAAGAGGAGCTGGAGAAATCTTCTGTAGTGAGCTAATTCCTGATAGAAGAAACATAGCCAAACTCCTGGGAGCCAATTACGTAATGGACCCCCGGGAAGTAGATATAGTGTCTTTTATAAAGAACCATACGGAAGGGAAAGGAGTAGAAATCACCTTTGAAGCCGCAGGCGAACAGGAAACTATAGACCAGTGCTTTGAAAGCATGAAAATAGGCGGAAGAACCGTGATAGTGGGGATACCCGAGAAAGATAAGGTTTACTTTAACCCGGAAATAAGGAGAAAAGAGCCTTTAATCCTACACTGCCGCAGGTCCTGCCAGGGAAACAGAGACACAGAAAGAACCTTAACACAGAAAGAACCTTAACCCTGTTAAGAAACGGTATTTTAGACCCTTCACCTTTAATTACTCACCGGTACTCCTTTGCCCAGGTTCAGGAAGCCTTTGAAACAGTAAGAGATTATAAGGACGGGGTAGTAAAAGCAGTTATTAACCTGGAGGAATAAAAGTGGAAATAGGCATAATGGCAGAATCATTCCGTTTGCCTTTCAAAGAAGCCATCAAACTGGCCAGTGAGATGGGAGCAAAAGGAGTGCAAATTTATGTGAGTAAAGGGGATTTCACTCCTGAGCAGCTCACCCCTTCCGGGAGAAGAGACCTTTTAGACTTCCTCTCTTCCTACGGGATGCGCATCTCTGCCCTCTGCGGAGATTTCGGCGGACGCGGATTCAGTAAAAAAGAAGAGAATGACTGGAAAATAGAAGAAACAATTAAAATAATGGATTTAGCACATGATTTAAAAACCCAGGTAGTTACCACCCACATAGGAGTGGTTCCCGAGAATAAAGAAGAAGAGCAATACAAAGTATTAAAAGAAGCCATGGAAGAAGTGGGCTACTGGGGAGATGAAAAAGAAATTTACTTAGCCATAGAAACCGGGCCAGAGTCTCCCGAAACCTTGAAAAACTTCATTTTAGATATAGGAAAAGAAAGTATCAGGGTAAATTATGACCCTGCCAACCTGGTAATGTGCGCGGGTGCAGATCCCATAAAAGGAGTATTTACCCTGGGGAAATGGATTGTGCATACTCATGCCAAAGACGGAGAAAAACTTTCTGATTTAGATGCCCGGACAATATACGAGAGATTCGCAGAAGGAGAATTTGCAGATAAATGGTGGGAAGAGCACTTTCGGGAAGTACCCCTGGGCGAAGGGAAAGTTAATTTCCCGGAATACCTGAAAGCTCTTAAAGAAACCGGCTACGACGGTTTCCTTACCATAGAAAGAGAAGTGGGAGAAAAACCAGTAGAAGACATCCGCCAGGCAATAGAATTTCTAAGTAAACTGTTGAGAGAATTATAAATGAAAGCAGCTAATTCCTATGAAAAAGCTCTCCAGATGGCCAGAGAATCCATTCAAAGCATAGATATAAAAGATGCATCTTTTAGAACCAGGGGGGAAATACTTCCGGATAGATACCTTAAAATCCCTTTTTTCAATATCTTTACTTTCACCCGAGTCTCTCCCTACGAATTTCACACCGACCCCAGAACAGACAATCCCCTGATAGAGACAGTACTTCTACACTATATTTCAGCAGCCCAGCCGATTGGTCCGGGAGAAGAATGGATTACTTTTAAAGAATTACCCAGCCAGCGGAATTTTCTACTACCATAGTTTTCAGCAAAGAAGCGAGCGCAGGATAGAAGAACTTTTCCAGAAAGATTTCGCCCGCACGGAGAAAAAAATCCGGGAAATTGGAGGCAAGAAACAAGAAGATTTCTCTTACGTGTTCACTCCCCTACCCCGAATACTTTTGAAACTCACGTATCTGCCTCCCGACGAAGAATTTCCGGGACAGGTAATTCTCTTCTTTGACAACACTTCGCACCTGCATCTTCCCAGCGAGGACCTGGCAGGTATCTCAGAATGGATGACAGATTTTCTGGAGAATCAACCATGAAAGAACAAGAAACCCGAAACTGGCTGGAAGAAAGGGAAGAACAGCTGGCACCCTTTGCTACCAAAAGCAAAAACTCCCCACGTAAATTCCAGGATACAGAAGATCCTTTCCGCACTTCTTTCCAGAGAGACAGGGACAGGATAATCTATTCCTCCTCTTTCCGCAGGCTCCAGTATAAAACGCAGGTGTTTCTTGTGCACGAAGCAGATTTCTACCGCACCCGCTTGACCCACACCCTGGAGGTGATGCAGCATGCCCGCACTCTGGCCCGCGCATTAAGAGTAAACGAAGACCTGGTAGAAGCAATCTCACTGGCACATGATTTAGGACATCCTCCCTTCGGACATGCAGGAGAAAACGCACTGAACGAGCTGATGAAAGAATGGGGCGGGTTCAACCATAACCTGCAGGGGCTAAGAATTGTAGATCAGCTTGAACACAGATACCCCAACTTCCCGGGGCTAAACCTCACCTACCATACGCGGGAGGGAATTACCCGCCATCGTACCGCTTACGACAAATCTCCTCCCATAGAAGAATTCCGCAAATTCCCTCAGCCCTCTGTGGAAACCCAGATAGTATCTATCGCTGATGAATTAGCTTTCTGTGCCCATGACCTGGATGATGGACTGAGTGTGGGACTTATAAACGAGGAGATACTGGAAGAAAGTGGAAATACACTCTGGAAAGAGATTATACAAAGAGCAAAAAGAGAGACAAAATCACAGGGGAAAGAATTTATATATCGCAGAGCAGTAAGGCACCTCATAGAAATATGCAACACTGAAGTGATAAATTATACCTCGGAAAGAATAAAGCAACTGGGAATTATCTCCGAGCAGGAAGTAAGGGAAATGAAAGAGCCGCTTGTTTCCCTACCTCCCCAAACTGCGCGTGCATTGCAAAATTTGCGAGAAATGCTGGAGCAAGGGATTTATTACCATCCCGATGTGGTGATGATGACCGAAAAAGGCAAGAACATAGTAAGAAAACTATTTTCTGCCTTTCTGGATAACCCCCGCCTCCTGCCACACCAATTCCAGCAGAAACTGAGTGAAAACAGGCAGAACAAAGCACGGGTAGTCTGCGACTATATTGCGGGCATGACAGACAGGTTTGCCATGGATACCTACGAAATGCTTTTCCATCCACATGTGAGAGTCCTCTCACGCATAGGGAGAAGAAGATGAAAAAAAACAGGACATTAAGCTCGTTTCTTGTTGTATCGCTGCTTTTTCTTACACTGATTCTCTACGCCTCCCCTGAAACATTCCCCAGACCGCCCCAACAACCTGCCACAGGCCCCGGAGGTAGAGATTACCGGCATGCAGGAGTAACCAAATCCGTTTACGGGGAAGGAGATACGCAATACTGGATATTTGAACCGGCAAAACCTACTCCGGAATCAGCCCCCTTGATAATTTTTAATCACGGTTGGAGTGCTATGAACCCAAAAACTTACGGTGCCTGGATTGATCACCTGGTCAAAAGGGGAAACATCGTAGTCTATCCTCGCTACCAGGCTACCCTGCGCACCTCCACCAAAAAATTCACCCAGAATGCCATCCAGGCAGTAAAAGATGCCATCCATCAGCTCCAGAAAGGGAATCATGTAAAACCCCAGCTGGATAAATTTGCCATAGTAGGACATTCTGCCGGAGGCCAGGTCACTGCCAATATGGCTGCACTGGCAAAATCTTCCGGCCTTCCCATACCAAAAGCAATCATGTGCGTCCAGCCAGGGAAAACATGGGCTAAAAAAGAAAGAGCCATCATTCCCCTCACAGACTTGAGCAAAATACCGGGAAATATCCTGCTGCTTACCGTAGTAGGAGACAGGGACAACATAGCCCGCGACATAGATGCCAAAAAAATATTCTACCAGACCCCGCAAATTCCTCTTTCCAATAAAGACTTCATCATCCTGGTCTCCGATGAGCACGGAAAGCCCCCCCTGGTAGCAAACCATTTTGCCCCTGCTGCAGTTGATGAAAGCTACGATTCGGGAGAAGCAGCAGAAAGCAAAAAGCAGAGCGGATTTCTCCGCTCCATATTCAGACAAAGATTAAGAGAGAGAATCAGCAAGCGCAAAGAAAAGGATGAGAATGAGCTTACAGAAACAAATTCTGTCAATGCACTGGATTACTACGGGTTATGGAAACTATTCGATGGGCTATGCGATGCTGCCTTTTACGGCAAAAACCGCGAATACGCCCTGGGAAACACCCCCAAACAGCGTTTTATGGGAAAATGGAGCGATGGCACCCCGGTAAAAGAATTGATAGTTACTGATAATCCGTAAAAAATCCTCCTACAGAATCGTAATACGAAAGGGGCAACCTAAAGCAATTCCATTCACAATGTCTCGCGGCTATTTGCTGTTGAGTTGATGACGAAAAATGGCCCGAGCCGCCGTAATCGGCACAGACAAACTCCAGGAGCCTGCCCAGGCTATCCAACAGACTCAAAAGCATTTCTCAAGGTAACTAAAAACTACCCTACTTTTGCCCTGCTCTCCCATAAGCCGTGAATATTGCAGTAGGAAGTAGCAAATAAAACTCCCGGCTTTTCTGTCCGGAAAGAAAAGCTTACTTCCGGATTAGTATATACTGAACTGGTATCGGGCCCATCCGTAGATTCACCATGAGAAGTAAAAGTAAATCTGCCTACCTGATAGGGGAAATGACCTCCTTCCGGAAGGAAATATACCTCAATCCAGCGTATATGATGCTGAGTGGTATTAGGATGCGGAATCTCCTTCCCCACACTCACATTAACCCGGCAAACTTCCTCCTTCCCCACTTTGCCTGACACCTCAATTACAGGAATATGCTTCTCTTTCTTCCAATCATCACTCTTAAAAAGATCTCCAAATTCTCCCATTTCTATCCCTCCTTTTTCCAGGCTTTTTTACCAAGATACAGAAAGGCGGCCAGGGCAGCCTTAGCACCTTCTCCACAGGCAACAATTATCTGTTTGCCAAAAACATTGGTTACATCTCCCGCAGCAAATATGCCCGGCACACTGGTTTCACATTGAGGATTAATTATTATTTCTCCCTTCTCATTCTTTTTTACTTCCTTAACAAAACCCGAAGCAGGTTTACTGCCAATCTCCACAAAAACCCCTTCTACTTCTATCTCCTTTACCTGCTCTCCCTTCCTTACTCTCAATCCTTTAACAAACGTATTTCCGTAAATTTCCTCTACCCTGGTTTCAGTATATATTTCCACCTTGCCACTTCTCTTAATTTTCTCCAGCATCACTGCATCACCAGTAATGCGGGAAGAGAATTCCAGCAGAAAAATCTTCCTGGCAATCTTGATTAACTGCAGCACCGCATCCAGGCCAGCATTCCCTCCTCCTATCACTGCCACATCCTTCCCCGCGAATAAAGGAGCATCACAGGTAGCACAATAAGTTACCCCCCGGTTCTTAAACTCTTTCTCTCCCTTGACTCCCAATTCTCTTGGCACCCGGCCAGAAGCAACAATTACTGTCTTGGCAAAATACTTACTTTTTTCCGTCTCCACCCGGATAAAGTCCCCCTCTTTCTGCACCACTCTTGCCGGCTCATTCTCCCTTATTTCCAAATTAAAGTACTCCACATGCTCCCTGAATTTTTTAACCAGTTCTACTCCGGTTATGAACTGGTACCCTAAATAGTTTTCTATATCGCTGCTCAGGATTGCCTGTCCCCCAATATCCCGGGTAACCATGATAAAATCCATTTTTTTTCTGGCCGCATAGATACCTGCAGTCATACCACCAGGCCCTGCCCCTACGATGACGAGATCCAAACACTTCACAAGCCTAACTCCTTTTCTATTTCTTCCCGGTTAAAACCAATAATTATTTTCCCCTCTATCTCCAGCACAGGCACTCCCATTTGTCCCGACTTTCTTACCATCTCTTCCAGGGCACTTTTATTCCGGGTTACATCTACATATTCAAACGGTATCCCCTTTTCCTCAAGGAACGATTTCACCATAGAACAGTACGGACAGGAAGAAGTAGTATAAACTTTCACCTTTTTTGACATTTCTCATTTCTCCTCTCCTTGTTCAAAGACGCTTCTTAATCTCCAGCAGCTTGAGAAAATGTTTGCGTTCTTCCTCTATTACCATGTCAACTACACTATGTTCACCTTCCGGCACTGCTCCCTTCAGTTCCTGGTAATAGAGAATAGAATCCAGTTCTCTACGCATAGCAAAATCCAGGGCAGAAAGAAGACTTCTTAATGACTGTCTTGCTTCCTCCTCCAATTTATTAGAAAAAATTACCTGGTCTGCATAAGCGCGCAAATAGGAAAAATATTCCTGCGGGTAATTCTCGGGAGGTTCGTATTTTTCTACCTCTAAAGCCATGTTTGCAAACACTTCCCTATGCTTACACTCCTCCTCGGCCAGAAAATTAAAAACATTTTGCAAGGTTTCTTCCTTAAAGTTGCTGGAAAGCTGACGATAGAATTTCTCCCCCGCTTCCTCCATCCCTACTGCAAACTGCAGAACCTCGCTTACACTAAAAATACTCACCAACCACCTCTCTCTTTGTTTTCATTGTATCACAGTAATATTCTACTGGAAAGAAGGCAAAATATTGC
>JAADFP010000094.1 GCA_013152825.1 Caldisericota bacterium
GGAAAAAGTTTGCCAAAAAAGATACAATGCTAAAGCACATATGAGCAAAGTAAAAGTATTCACTGACGGAGGCGCACTGGGTAATCCCGGCAAGGGAGGTATTGGGGGAGTAATTTACAATGAGAAGGGAGAGAAAATAAAAGAATTCTCCCTTTCTATAGGTTTAAGCACAAACAACCAGGCCGAGTACCTGGCCCTGCTCTATGCCCTCCTCCTCTGCAAATCCTTAAATTTCTCTGAGATTACGGTACACACTGACAGCGAGCTTCTTTATTTCCAGTGGAAGGGCACCTACCGGGTGCGTAACCCTCGTATCCGTCTCTATTATCTTATGGTAAAATTATTAGAGAAGGATTTTAAACGGCTGGAGCTGAAAAAGATTCCTCGTGAACAAAATAAAGAAGCTGACAGACTGGTAAAAATGGCTTTTAGGCAGCACTCAGGGCAGACCGGGTAGCTACTCCTTCCGGGATTACCTCGGAATGGGGAGGAAAGTCCAGGCTCCAGAGGACAGGGTGCCCCGATGAATATCGGGGTCCTCGCAAGAGGAGGAAAGTGCCGCAGAAACTATACCGGTCCGATGTAACATCGGACTAAGGGTGAAATAGTGTGGTAAGAGCACACTCCCCCGGCGAAATGTCGGGGTCGGGGTAAACCCCACCCGGAGCAAGGCTAAATAAGAGGGATGGAGTGTGTCCGCTCCGTTAACCCTCGGGTAGGCTGCTCAGATAAATGGCTACCGAATACAGAACCTGGCTTATGGTCTGCCCTGGGTTTACTCCTCCCGGGCGGAATCCCGACTGCACCGCTCTATCCGTAGATGGGGATGTTTTCGGCATCGGGCCAAAAAGATGAACACATTGGCAGGTTTGAATTTTAGCCCTACTAATTACCCAAAGATTAGCAAAGCCCTGGCAATAAAAAACCCGCCCCGGCTTAAATGCCACCTGTTCACCCGCCATTCCTGTCGGACAGAGAAGCCCGGCACCAGACGAATTCTCCCTTGAAAATAGAAAATATCTTTTCCAACTGGGACATCCTGCACAAGATTCTTTCCTGCCTGGAAAGGAAAGAAAGAGTGTGGATCAGGGGGATAGGCGGTACTCCTTTATCCTTTCTGCTCCTCTCTCTCTTCTCTCGTTTATCCTGCAAAATAATAGTGGTGGGAGAGCAAAAAGAAGCGGCTATGATGCACGCCAACCTTGAAGAATTCCTGCCGGAGAACGTGATTTTCTACGGAGAAGATGCCACCCAGGATTCGCAAAAGGGGATTTCATCTTTACACCGCCTCATCAACTCCGAAAAAATCATCCTATTCACCACCCCACATTCTTTAAAAACCAGGCTTGTTTCTCCCCGGGAAATATCCGCAAAAACAGCACACCTAAAAAACAAAATAACCATAGAACGCAGTGAATTGCTGAAACACCTACAGGAAAGCGGCTACGAAAGAGTAGAAAGAGTAGAAATGCCGGGAGAATGGAGTGTACGAGGGGGAATTATAGATATATTCAGCCCTTCTGCGGACAAGCCGTACAGGGTGGAACTGGAAGAAAACAGGATAACTTCCCTGCGTACCTTCGATCCCTACACGCAAAAATCCCTCTATTACCTGGAGGAGATTGTCCTCCCTGATCTCCACCTTGACAGAGCAAAAAAAGAATCCTGCCTGCTTGAATACTTCAACCCGGGAGATCTGGTTGTCTTTCATGACCCGAGAAACATCAAGGGAATAATCGGGCAAGCAAACAGCAAGGAAGAAGTCTCCTGGGGAGAAGTGCTTTCCCATCTCTCTTCCCTGCGGGTAATCTTTACTTCCTGGCTGCCCCAATCCCCTCCCCTTGCCTACCATGCCCTCTTTTCTCTCTCCTTCCAATCCCTCAAGGGCATCACCCTCTCCTTTAATACCCTTTACAACTCCTTGAAACGGTGGGAGAGTGAAAAGTTTCGCATCTTTATCTCCGGGTTTTCCGGCATAGAAAAGAAACGCTTCCAGGAAATAATAGAGCACAAAGGAATCAGTAAATGCGAGTTTATCCCGGAAAACCTCCAGGAAGGATTCTTATCCGAAGACTTAAAGATAGTGCTCATCACCACCCGGGAAATTCTCGGCTACCAGCCTCTGCAAAAAACCACTCCCCAGAGTGTTCCCATCAGCTATCCCTACCTTTTAGATAAAAACGATTACGTAGTGCACGCCGTGCATGGAATAGGAAAATTTGTGGGCTTGAGGGAAGAAAAGGTAGAGGGAGAGAAAAAGGAATTTTTAGTTATTGAATATGCAGGCGGTGATTTACTATATGTTCCCGTGGAAGGTCTCCACCTGGTAGAAAAATATATCGGGGTGGAAGGTTCTCCCCCTTCTCTTTCCCGGCTGGGAAGCCCCCGCTGGAGAAAAACCAGAGAAAAGGTAAAAGCAGCTATAAAAGACCTCAGCGCCAACTTACTACATACCCAGGCACTGCGCCAGAGCCAAACTGGCTTTACCTTCTCCAGGGACAAGGAATGGCAAAAAGAATTTGAATCCACCTTCCCCTACAAGGAAACCCCTGACCAGATAAAAGCCATAGAAGAAGTAAAGCAGGACATGGAAAGCCCTTCCCCCATGGAACGCCTCATCTGCGGAGACACCGGGTTTGGAAAAACCGAAGTAGCCCTGCGAGCCGCCTTCAAGGCCTGCCTGGATGGAAAGCAGGTAGCCATGCTAACTCCTACCACCCTCTTAACCCACCAGCACTATATAAACTTTCAAGAAAGGCTCAAAGACTTTCCCATAAAAGTAGCAATGCTCTCCCGCTTCGTAAGCAACAAAAAGAAACAGCAAATCCTGAAAGAATTAGAGGCAGGCAAAATAGACATAATCATAGGCACTCACCTGCTCATCCAGGAGAAAGTAAAATTTAAAGACCTGGGTCTTTTAATCATCGACGAAGAACACCGCTTTGGAGTAAAACACAAAGAAAAAATAAAACAAATGAAAAACCTGGTGGACATACTATCTCTCTCTGCCACCCCCATACCCCGCACCCTTTATCTTGCCCTATCCGGCATCAGGGAGCTTTCCCTTATCCTCACCCCTCCCCCGGAACGCCTGGAAGTGCTGACCGAGGTAAGAGAATTCAACCTCCAGCTCATCAAGGAAGCCATTGAAAGAGAAATAGAGAGAAAAGGGCAGGTCTTCTTCGTCCACAACCGCATTGAAGACTTAAAAAGCTTCCAGGAAATCATAAGAAAACTCGTTCCCCGGGCAAAAAGCTCCATAATTCACGGCCAGATGAAAAGCAAGAACATAGAAAAAGAAATGATAAAATTCATCAAAGGCGAAATAGACGTCCTCATCACCACCACCATCATCGCCTCTGGCCTGGATATCCCCAATGCCAACACAATTATTGTCAACGAAGCACACAAATTTGGCCTGGCAGAGCTTTACCAGCTACGGGGAAGAGTAGGAAGATACAAGACCAGGGCACATGCCTACTTCCTGGTTCCTCCCCGGGAAATACTTTCCCACGAAGCACGCAGAAAACTGTATGCCATCCAGACCTTCGCACATCTCGGTTCAGGATACCAGCTGGCACTGGAAGACCTCCAGATACGGGGAGCAGGAAATATCCTGGGCGAAGAACAACACGGTCATATCCAGGCAGTAGGACTGGCTCTCTATACAGAACTCCTCTCCCGCACCATCGCCGAGCTAAAAGGAGAAACCTACCTCCCCTATATACCCACCAAAATAGAAATAGGGATACCCATTTCACTGCCCTCTGCCCTGCTTAGCGAAAAAGAAAAACTCTCCTACTACAAAAGATTATCCCAGGCAAAAGAAAAAGCAGAGATTGAAAACATCAAAAAAGAACTTGAAGACCGTCTCGGAACATTACCGGAAGAGGCCCTGAACCTCTTCGAAATCCAGAAGATAAAATTACTCGCTTTCCAGAAAGGAATCGAGTATATAAGAAAAAGAAAAAACCTTTTCCTCATCCGCTTCTTCCCCGAAATTTCCCTCCGGCAAAAAGGCGAAATCCTGCATACCCAGAAACCCGGCAGAGTACTCATCACTCCCCAGGGAGAACTGGGATACATCATAAAAGAGCGTAAAAAAACACTTACCCTGCTTAAAGAACTCCTCACTCTCCTGCCCGACGAACCCGGCGCGGGGAGGGAAAGACATTAGACTATAGACTTTAGACGGTTAGTAGCGAGTAGATAGTAGTGAGTAGCGAGGGGGTAATCCTGGTTTCTTAGTTTCTTGGTATCTTGGTTTCCTGGTACCTTGGTCCCCTGAGTGAGTGAGGCGAGGAAGTTAGAGGCAAGCTATATTCACATCATTTAAAACATTTTAAACGGAGTATGGTATAATGGGAGAAAGTTGTTAGTTGCCAGTTTTGAGTTGTTAGTGAGGGGAGAGGATGGGGGACAGTGAATGGGCAATCCTGGGTCCTTGGGAAGGGAGTTTTACCCTGCCCCCCACGTGGTTCAGGGTTGGGGCTTTAGCATTTGGATTTAGAGTTTACCCCAACACCCGCTCACCTGTCATACCCGCGGAAGCGGGTATCCAGGTAGACTATAGACAGGAGTAGTGAACAGCCTGCCCTCTCCCGATGAAATATCGGGATGGTAGCTGGCAGGGAAGCTGGTAGGTAAACAGTAATATGGACAAAAAAGAAGAAAACAGGCATAAGTTTATCGAGGCAGTAGCCAACTTCGGCAGGAAATTTGGCTTGAATCATGCCCTGCCCCAGATTTACGCTCTCCTCTACTGGGAAGGGCTTCCCCTCTCCCTGGAGAAGATAAGCCAGGAATTAGGCATGAGCAAGGGCAACGTCAGCATAAACATACGAAAATTAGAAGAATGGGGAGCCGTAAGAAAAGTATGGAGAAAAGGCAGCAGCCGCCATTTCTACACGGCAAATCCCCACCTCACCGAATTTCTGCCCCAGAGGATAAAAGATACACTTATCAAAAGAGTGGAAATACTGGAAAACCATCTTAATTCTTTAAGCAAGGAAATAAAAGAGAAAGAAAAGCAGGAAAAAATTAAAGAAATCCAGCACATATCTTCTCAAATAGTCAAATTCGCCACCCAGTTGCTGGATAGCAAGCTGCTGGACCTGGCGGGGATACTGGAATCCAGGAAAAAATAAACAAGAAAATGAAAGAAACCATCCCGGTAACTATCATCCGCCCGCCCCGGGGTATCCACTTAAACTTAAAAGAACTCTGGGAATACCGGGAGCTCCTCTATTTCCTGATCTGGCGGGATATCAAGGTAAGATACAAGCAAACCTTCCTGGGAGCTGCCTGGGCAGTACTGCAGCCCTTTCTCACCATGGTGGTCTTCTCCATATTCTTCGGTAAACTTGCCAAAGTCCCCTCGGAAGGAATTCCCTACCCCATCTTTGCCTATGCCGCACTGGTCCCCTGGAATTACTTTGCCCACGCCATGAACCAGGGCAGCCTGAGCCTGGTGGAGTACCAACGGGTAATCACCAAGGTTTACTTCCCCAGGATTTTGGTTCCCTTCGCCTCGGTCCTCTCCGGGCTGATTGACTTTGCCATAGCCTTTGTAGTGCTAATTGCGATGATGTTTTTCTATCACACCATGCCCACCCTGGCCATTTTCACCCTGCCTCTATTCCTGGGAATTGCCATAATCACTGCCCTGGGAATCAGCCTCTGGCTATCCGCCTTAAACGTGGAATATCGCGACGTGCGCTACATCCTGCCTTTCTTCACCCAGTTTCTGCTCTTCCTTTCTCCCGTAGTATATCCCAGCTCCCTGGTCCCGCAAAAATTCCAGTTCCTCTACGGGCTTAACCCCATGAGCGGGGTAATAGAAGGTTTTCGCTGGGCACTCCTGGGCAAGGGCAAGTCTTTCCCCTCCGCAGACATGATGCTCACCTCCCTGATTATAAGTTTCTTACTGCTTATTACGGGTCTCATGTATTTCCAGAAGATGGAAAGAAGTATCGCAGATGTGGTATAAAAAAGAAAAAGGAAAAGGGGACAGTAATGGGAAAAAGTAGCCTGTCCCCTTTTTCTTTATCAGGAATTAGTGGTTTACAATTATGAGTGCTGATACGGTAATAAGAGTAGAAGGATTAGGGAAAAAATACCGCCTGGGCTCGCCTACGAAATACAAGTACAAGGCTCTGCGTGACGTCATAGGCGGAGTGTTAAGCGCCCCTTTTAAAATCAGAAGAAGCCGTTCCGGGGAGAGCGAAAAAGAGCTTATCTGGGCACTCAAAGATGTCTCCTTCGAAGTTAAAAGAGGGGAAGTAGTAGGAATAATCGGGAGGAACGGGGCGGGAAAAACCACCCTCCTTAAAATTCTTTCCCGCATAACCCCTCCCACTGAAGGCTACGCAGAGATAAGGGGGAGAATAGGCAGCCTGCTTGAAGTAGGCACAGGCTTCCATCCTGAACTTACCGGAAGGGAAAATATATACCTTTCCGGTGCCATCCTGGGCATGAAGAAAAAAGAGATAGACAGGAAATTTGATGAAATAGTAGCCTTCTCCGAACTGGAGAAATTTTTAGATACGCCGGTTAAATTCTATTCCAGCGGAATGTTTGTCAGGCTTGCCTTCTCCGTGGCCGCTCACCTGGAACCAGAAATACTTTTAGTGGATGAAGTTCTGGCCGTGGGAGACGCTTCCTTCCAGAAAAAATGCCTGGGCAAAATGGGCAACGTGGCAAAGGAAGGCCGAACCGTGCTGTTTGTAAGTCATAATATGGCG
>JAADFP010000095.1 GCA_013152825.1 Caldisericota bacterium
CCTGGGAAGAACAGGCAGATCTCGGAAGGTTGGAATTCTATCCCGCGGCACTTCACTATTTTTTAAGAAATTACTCTTAAATTTTGGTATCATTGATACTATAAAGAGAGGTGAAGTGCAGTGATAATATACCCGGGAACATTTGACCCCATAACCTATGGGCACCTGGACTTAATCGAGAGAGCCTGTCACATCTTCAGCACGGTGGTGGTGGCAGTGGCGGAGAATCCCGGTAAGGCGCCTCTTTTCACCCTGCAGGAAAGAATAGAAATGGCCAGAGAGGCTACCTCCTCTTTTGCCCAGGTGAGGGTGGAAAGTTTTTCCGGCCTCCTGGTGGAATTTGTCCAGGCAAAGAAATGCCGGGTGATTCTCCGGGGAGTGAGGGCAATATCTGATTTTGAGTATGAATTCCAGATGGCCCTTTCTAACCGTAAGCTTGCCCCGAATATTGAAACAATATTCATGATGCCCAAAGAGAATTACTCTTTC
The DNA here is from genome assembly GCA_013152825.1 of Caldisericota bacterium. Lineage (GTDB taxonomy): Bacteria > CAIJMQ01 > CAIJMQ01 > JAADFP01 > JAADFP01 > JAADFP01. The sequence continues at coordinate 490 of JAADFP010000095.1, forward strand.
TTTAGTTCGCGTATAATAAAGGAAATAGCCTCCCTGGGAGGGGAGCTTTCAGAGTTTGTCCCTCCCCTGGTGGAAAGAAAACTAAAAGAAAAGCTCTCTCAGTTATGAGGTTTCTTTGTCTCATTCTTGTCTTTTTATTCCCTCTTTTAAGTTATGCCGGTGAAATTCTCTGGATACCCATTGAAGGCGAGATTGAGTGGGGGAAAGCCTCTTTCCTGAAGAGGGCACTGGAACAGGCCTCCCGAGATAAAGTGGATGCAGTAGTCCTGGAAATCTCAACTTTTGGCGGAAGGCTGGATTCCATGATAGAAATGAGGGACAGCCTCCTTGCTTCTTCTATCCCCACCTATTCTTTCATAAATCCCCGGGCTATATCTGCAGGCTCCCTGCTTGCTCTGGCCACTGACCATATCTATATTACTCCCGGTGGTACCATTGGTGCTGCTACGCCGGTTACCGGAGGATTGGGAAAGATGACAGAGGCATCGGAGAAAGTAGTTTCCTATACCCGCACTCTCTTTCGCACCACTGCCTCGGCCAAGAAACACTCGCCACTGCTGGCAGAGGCGTTTGTGGATAAAGACGTAGAGGTTGTAGAGGTGGAAGGCGGGAAATTAATGTACAAGCAGGAGGTAAAGAAGGAAAAAGTGCTCAAGGTAATCTCTCCCAAAGGAAAGCTGCTTACCCTATCCGGTAAGGAAGCCGGCCAGCTGGGACTGGCAGAGGGGAAGCCTGCTTCCCGGGAAGAGTTTCTCAAGCTTTCCGGGTTGAAGGATAAAAAAATAGAGGAGGTATTCCCTAATCTGGGAGAGAAGCTGGCAGGCATTCTTACTAATTCCACCGTCTCCTCTCTTCTTTTCTCCTTGGGGATACTGGCCCTTATTTTTGAATTTACCATACCGGGCTGGGGGATATCAGGCACTGCAGGCGTTATCCTGCTCTTGCTCTTTTTCACAGGCAAATATTTTGCTGGATTGGTGGAGTGGCTGGACATCTTGCTTTTCCTCATGGGCTGTACCCTGCTTCTGGTAGAAATCTTCCTTATTCCGGGATTTGGCATAACGGGAATAGCAGGCATACTATTGATATTGACTTCGCTTTACCTCTCGTTGGTAAAATATCCTCTTCCCCATACTCCTATAGAATGGAAGACATTTAAGGAGGCAATTTACTCGATTTCGTTCAGTTTTGCCCTTCTTCTTGCCGGATTTCTCCTCTTTCTCAAGTTTCTTCCCCGTACCCCCTTGTTCTCCCATCTCACTCTTTCTACCTCTCTCAAGAAAAAAGAATTTACCGCTCTTCCTGATTATTCTGCCTGGATAGGGAAAAAAGGAAAAACCATTTCTCATATTCGCCCGGCAGGCAAGGTGGAGATTGAAGGCAAAATCATGGATGTGGTGAGCGAGGGTGAATTCATAGAACCGGGAGAGATGGTAGAGGTAGTCAAAGTAGAAGGTCCCCGCATAGTGGTAAAAAAGGTAGTGGTGTAGATGAGGTTGCAGAGCAAACTCCTTATCATTTTACTATCCGTAACTGTGCTTTCTTTTCTGTTTAATATTCTCATTTCGCTTCTCCTGGTAAGGAATACGCTTCTGCTGGTTTTTAAAGAGGAGCTCGCCGTATCAGGTGATATTCTGAGGAGAGACATAGAAGAAAGAGGCAGGGAGCTGGAAAAGTGGTTAAATAGCAATTTGACAAATTCCTCTTATCTAAAAAGCAAGCTGGCGGAGACCAGGAAAAGGTTCTCCTTCTGGAAAGAAAAAAAGATCTCTTACCTGCAGGAAAACTGGCAGAATCTTCCGGATGATAAGCCCCCCATCTCTCTATTTCTTCATAATGCTCTTTCCCGGTATCTGCACAACATCTCTCAATCATCGCTTTTGCCCATAAAAAGGATTTCAGTAGCCGATGAAACCGGCTTCCTCCTGGCCTTTACTAAAAAGCCGGAGCACTTTTTGCTCTCCCGGGAAAAGTGGTGGGGGAAAGCTCAAAAGGGAAAGAATTTTGTGAGCTGGGAGGGAGCAGATCTGTGTGTAATTATCCCTATCGTGGAAAAGAAGACCTTTTTGGGGATAGTAAAAGTGGAAATTGATGCGGGGAAATTATTTCGCACCCTTAAATTCTTTTCTATAGGAGAAACGGGCAGTGCGCATATCCTCCTGGGAGATACCCTGCTCATTTCCTCCTCCAGCTGGAAAGGAAAAGAGGGGCCCCGGGCAATTCTTACCGGTGATGAGTACATAAGAAAAAAGTGGAAGTTGCGGTTTTTGAATCCCCGCCAGCTGGGGGATTGGTTTTTAGTAGTGATACAGAAGAAAGAAGAGGGGCTGAGAAGCTATCGGGAAGTCTTCTATCATATCCTCAGGCAATTTATAGTTATCATAATCGGGGTAGCTTTATTAGGTATATTTTTCTCCCGGCACGTTACCCTGCCCTTAAGAAAAATTGACAGGTTTGCCCATGAATTTGCTTCCGGGAAGCTTTCCACACGTATATCCATAAAAACCGCTGATGAGCTCGAGTCCCTTTCCCACTCGCTTAATTCTATGGCAGATAGGCTACAGGAAACCCTTAAAACTCTGCGGGAACAAAAGGAGATGCTGGAAAAGGCAAGCGAAATGAAATCTACTTTTATTTCTGCCGTATCCCACGAGTTCAAAACCCCGCTTACCATAATTCGCAACTATGCTCATCTCCTTGCCACGGGTAAACTGGGGGAAGTAAATCCCGAACAAAAGGAAAGGCTGAGAAGGATAAGCACCCATTCACAGTATTTAGCCCGGCTGGTGGATAATTTACTCAATTTTTCCCGCCTGGAATCTGGAGAGTGGGAGACCTTTTTTACCAAATTCTCCCTGCGCGGTCTACTGGAAAAAGTGAAAGAAGATTTTTCTACCTTTGCCCGGGAAAAAGGAGTAGAAGTTATTCTCCAGCTTCCCTCACGTTTACCTTCCATTTATTCGGACCCTTTTGCGCTTAAGATTATCATGGATAATCTGGTAGAAAATGGGATAAAGTTCACATTCGGGGGAGGAAAGGTTATAATAAAAGCAGGGAAGGAAGAGGGGAAGGTAAGAATTGAGGTTGAAGATATGGGGATAGGGGTTCCGGAGGGTGAGGAAAAAAGAATTTTTGAACCGTTTTACCGGGTAGACAGGGAGGAGGCTCGTAAGGGATGGGGATCAGGCCTGGGACTTTCTATAACTGCCAAGTTAGTGGAACTTCTGGGGGGGAAGATAACCGCAAAGAACAAAAAGGAAGGGGGGAGTATATTTGTGCTCTGGTTACCCTTGAAATCAGGCGATACAATAGAAAAGGGAGGTAAACATGGCTAAGATAATGGTGGTAGACGATGCAGAGGATCTGGTTGACTCTATAGCCATATACCTGGGAAAAGAGGGACACAAGGTAATAAAGGTTTATACCGGGGAAGAAGCCTTGCGCCTGGCTCCTCTGGAATCACCGGATCTCATTGTGCTGGATGTAAATCTGCCTCGCCTGGATGGTTTCGAGGTAGCACGGCGGTTAAAGGGGCATGTACTTACGGCTGGTATCCCGGTAATCTTTCTCACGGTAAGAGGTGCCCTGAAAGATAGGGTGCAGGGATTAAGCCTGGGAGCGCTTGAGTATATTCCCAAGCCTTTTTCTATGGAAGATTTGAGTAAGAGAATTAGAGATGTCCTGGCCAAAGTTAGAGAAACCAAGCGAAAATTGAGGTGGAGGAGGAAGAGATGAGCAAGATTCTGCTCTTCTATCTGGGGGGATTGCTGCTTATTTTCCTGGAATTGTATCTTCCCGGAGGAATACTGGGTACCATAGGAAGTGTTTTAATCGTGGTAAGCATGGTATATGCGTATCGTATTCGTATTATTCCTCAGCAGGCCCCTCTAATTATAGCTTTTCAAATTCTCCTGGGAGGAATTCTTATTTATATCTGGATAAAACAGTTTCACCGCACCCGTTGGGGGAAAAGATTAATCCTGGAAGAAAATGAAGACGTAAGTAAAGGATATGTGGCCCAGGAGAAGGAATTGGAGAACCTGGTGGGGAAAGAAGGTATCACCCTTACTCTTCTCAGGCCAGTAGGCATAGCCGAGGTGGAAGGTAAAAGGGTGGGAGTAGTAACTGAGGGAATATATGTGGGAAAGGGAAAGAAGGTGCGGGTTTTAGAAGTGAGTGGCAATAGGCTAAAAGTCAAGGAGATTGAAGAAGATGCTTGAAAGAATACTTCTGGAAATGCTGGAAGCTTTTCTGCAGGAGGCAAGGGATACCCAGCATATGGGCTCGGGATATTATACCTGTTTACCCTTTATAGAGAGGTATAATAAACTCCTGGAAAAGGTAAAAGAAATTTTGCCGGAAGGGAAAGGTATTTTAGACACTTTTTCCACGCTGGATGAGGAGGTTCCCACCGATCCTCTGGAGAAGACGAAGGTAATGGAAAAAATAATTGTGGAAAGCGGCCAGCTAATTGCTTTCCTTAAGAGTATAATAGGTAAGAAGGAAAAAGGAGGGAAAGGATGAAAGGTTTCGTTGTTTTTCTAATAGTGATAGTGGGGTTGGTGGTGGCAGGCACAATCATCAGGTTCTTTGGCTTGTGGTTCAGGGCGCTTCTTTCCGGTGCTCGAGTAGGATTGATGAATCTGGTGGGGATGACGCTTAGAAAGGTAAATCCTGCAGTTATCGTAAATTCTCGCATAATGGCAGTGAAGGCGGGACTTGCAGTAAATACGGATGAGATGGAGGCACATTTCCTGGCCGGGGGTAATGTGGTAAGAGTGGTCCAGGCGCTCATTGCTGCCAACAAGGCAAATATACCGCTTGGCTTTGCCGAGGCAGCAGCTATTGACCTGGCAGGAAGGGATGTGCTGGATGCGGTGAGAACCTGTGTCAATCCCAGAGTGATTGATTGTCCTGATCCCTCCCGGGGTAGTCCTACGGTGGCGGCGGTGGCAAAAGACGGCATCCAGTTGAAAGCAAAGGCGAGAGTAACCGTGCGGATGAATATCGAGAGATTGGTAGGCGGTGCCACAGAAGAGACTGTTATTGCTAGGGTAGGAGAGGGAATCGTGAGTGCTATCGGCTCCTCGGAGTCTCATAAAGAAGTCCTGGAAAATCCCGATGTTATTTCCAAGGCAGTGCTTGCCAAGGGATTGGATGCAGGGACAGCTTTTGAGATTCTTTCCATAGATATTGCAGACATAGATGTAGGTGATAATATTGGGGCCAGGTTGCAGATAAAGCAGGCAGAGGCTGATAAACAGATTGCCCAGGCCAGGGCTGAGCAGAGAAGAGCAATGGCAGTAGCTGTGGAGCAGGAAAACAAGGCCAGGATTGCAGAGATGCAGGCAAAACTGGTGGAGGCGGAAGCAGAAGTTCCCATGGCCATTGCTGAGGCATTCCGCAAGGGGCAACTGGGAATCATGGATTATTACCGTCTCCGGAATATCCAGGCGGATACGCGGATGAGAGATTCTCTGGCCGGTGAGGAAAAAAGAGAAAATAAGGGATGATTAAATTATTCATAATCCTGGGATTTATACTCTTTATCCACTTCATTCAGAAGTTTTTCCGGGTGACAGCCACCCAGGATGAGTACATAGCCAAGCAGGAAGAAATAGAAAAATTCCTGCGGCAGGCTTCCTCTGAACAGGAAGAAATACAGGAATTCCCCTTAGAGATTCCTCCCTCCCAGCCTGAGGAGGAGAGACAGGTTTCTCCTCCTCAGGAACGGGAAGAGCCAGTAACTCCTACAGCCAAGAAACCTGAGCCGGAAGCTCCTTCCTACTTCCTCGAAGAGGAAATAATGCAGAAGCCCAGGATTTCCCTTACCCGGGAGGGACTGAGAAATGCTGTGCTCTATCAGGCAATTCTGGGTCCACCCCGGGCAGAAGAGGAGTGGGAGTGGAGGGGGTTGAAATGAAAGTTGAAATGAAACAGGATATGTGGTATTCTTCCTTGCTATGTTTACGTTTTTAATAGGGCTCCATATATTAGTTTCTATACTCTTGATTCTTATTGTGCTCTTCCAGGTGGGTAAGGGAGCCGGGCTTTCCAATATTTTTGGCGGGGGTCCCAGTGGTGTATTCGGTGCTTCTACCAGTGCCTTTTTCACCCGGCTTACCTCCGGGGTGGCCATAGTATTTATGCTCACCTCCCTTTACCTCTCGCTTATTGCACACGAGAAATTCACCCAGTCTTCCCTGAAAAGCTTACTCATGAAAGAGCAGTCTCTACCCAAAAAGTGAGAAGAGTCACTGCCTTTATCCTGTTCGTCTTTTCCTTAAGCTTTGCCCTTTATCCAGGAGAAAAGCCGGATTATGGGGGAGCTATTGTGGTGGGCTCCATTGGGGATGCTTCTACGCTTATCCCTTTCGTAGCCTCGGATTCTGCTTCGCACGATATTTGTGGGCTAATCTACAATGGGCTCTTAAAATACGATAAAAATCTGAAATTAACCGGGGACCTGGCAGAATCCTGGGAAGTTTCCCCGGATAATCTGACCATTACCTTTCACCTGAGAAAAGGGGTAAGGTGGCAGGATGGTAAGCCTTTTACCGCCAGGGACTGCCTCTTTACCTACCAGAAATTAATCGATCCCAGGGTGCGTACTCCCTATGCCTCGAGTTTCCTCCTGGTAAAAGAGGCGAAAGTCATAGATGACTATACTTTCCAGGTAACCTACAAAGAACCCTTCTCGCCGGGACTCTCATCCTGGACCATGTGGATAGTGCCTGAACATCTTTTAAAAGGAGAAGATTTGAATACTACTCCTTATGCCAGGAATCCCGTGGGTACCGGCCCCTACAAATTTCTGCAGTGGAAGACAGGAGACAAAATTATTTTGAAAGCCAACCCGGATTACTTTGAGGGGAGGCCCTATATTTCCCGCTACATTTACCGGATTATCCCGGACCAGGCCACCATGTTCATGGAACTCAGGGCAGGAGGCGTAGATGAAATGGGGCTTACCCCCTACCAGTTCAAACTGCAGACAGATTCGGCCTTTTTCCGGCGCAATTTCCGGAAACTCCGCTACCCCAGTTTCGGCTATACCTACCTGGGATATAACTTAAAAAATCCCTTGTTTAAAAGTAAAAAAGTTCGCCAGGCACTCACCATGGCAATTGACAGAGAAGCCATAATTAAGGGAGTTCTCCTGGGACTGGGCACTGTTTCCACGGGGCCCTTTGTTCCTTCTTCCTGGGCTTACAACCCTGCAGTGAAACCTTTCCCATACAATCCAGCTAAAGCTAAAGAGATGTTAAAAGAAGAAGGGTGGTGGGACCATGACGGAGACGGCATTATTGATAAAGACGGTGTCCCCTTCTCGTTTACCATCGTTACCAACCAGGGGAATATCCAGAGAAAAAAATGCGCGGAGATTATCCAGGATAACCTGGGGAAAATCGGGATTAAGGTGGAGATAAGAATAATTGAATGGGCTACTTTCTTGAGCGAATTCATTGATAAGAAAAAATTTGATGCGGTGATATTAGGCTGGGCTGGGCTGGCAGGTGACCCGGATCCCTACGATATCTGGCATTCCTCTCGCACCCGGGAAGGTGAATTCAATTTTGTCTCTTATAAAAATAAAGAAGTTGATGAATTATTAGTAAAGGCAAGAAGAACCTTTGACCTGGAAGAGCGAAAAAAATACTACCACCGCATTCACCAGATAATCTATGACGACCAGCCATATACGTTTCTCTACGTGCCTGATTCCCTGGTAATTTTGCATAAGCGGTTCAGGGGGGTAGAACTTGCTCCCGCTGGAATCGGATATAACTTCATAAAATGGTGGGTTCCCGGGAAAGAGCAGAAGTATCATTTTGCAGAGTAAAAGATGAAGGAATTGGTTAACGAATTCTCCTGGTCTAAATCGCGGGATATTATATTTAGAGAATGTCCCAGAAAATATTATTTTAACTATTACGGCAGCTGGGGTGGATGGAAGTTTGATGCGCCGGAGAGAACCAGGCAGATTTA
>JAADFP010000096.1 GCA_013152825.1 Caldisericota bacterium
TCTTCTCTTCCCCGAATCTTTTTAATTCTTCTACCTTTCTCTCTAACTCGTAAATAGGCTTTTCGAAATCCAGTTCTCCCTTCATAAGATAAACCTCACTTCTTTATTACCACAGGAGTTCCTCTAGCCACCAGTATATAGAGCTCCTCCACGTCGTCTTTCAACATCCTTATGCACCCGTTGCTGACACTCTTGCCGATATCTTCCGGGTTAACAGATTCGTGAATACCGATTCCCTTGACATCCAGCCCGATCCATCGGGATCCCAGCAGGTTCTCCGGGCTTCCGGGAGGGATAGGGCCCTTATCAGAGTACCATACGGGATTTTTTAACCGGTCTGTAACTTTAAACTCTCCCACCGGGGTCTTATCATCTGCACCTGTAGCCACCGGGTACACCTTGAAAAACTTGCCCGCATAGTACAGGTAGAGACGGTGCTTATTCAAAAATATCTCTATGGAGAATTTTCCCGGGATAACGGTAAGCTTGTCTCCTGGCCTGATAATGATTCTCTTCAAGTTATTCCTCTTCATAAGAAGATCCACCGTGGTATGGAATTTTTTGGCTATCTTATAGAGAGAATCTCCTGGTTTAACCTCGTATTCAATACTTCCCGGGAAAGGTATTTTCCCGGAGAGCATTTCTTCACTGATACTTCCTAATTTTTTCTCCGCTTCTTCTCTAAATGGATGTTCCGGGTAGGCTTCCAACCAGGCAAGGAACATCTCCCGGGCTTTCTCCAGATTCCCTTTCTGGAATTCTATATCTGCCTGGTAAAAAGCTATCTTGTCCTGGTATTTGTCGTCCGTTTGAGCCCAGTATTCCCGTGCACCATCGTAGTCTTGCAGCTGGTAGGCGCAAACGCCCATGCGGTAAAATACTTCCTCGCGGTTTTTTTCTATCTTGGGAAGCAAGTTTTTATAAAGCGTAAGCGCTTCTGAATAATTTTCTTCCTGGAACAATTGGTCAGCCGAAGAGAGGCTGCGGGTGAATTCCTTCTCGGCCCTTACTGCTGCCGCCTTCTTCCAGCCCCAGAAACTTACCACCAATAAAAGAACCAGTATCAATACTACCCATACGATATTCTTTCTCATGACTCCCTCCATTCTATTGTTCTGTCCACTTTCCCCCAGGCAATTCTTCCCAAATCGAGTAGCAACTGGGATATATGTGGCCTTTTCTTGGGTTCCCGATGGATAGCAGAAAGAATAAGAGCATCTAAGGCAGGAGGGACTCGGGGATTATAGAAAGAGGGTGGGGGCACTCTTGTTTTGTTATTGTTTTTCTTCCTGAGAAGCTCAGCAATACTTTCTCCCTCATAGGGAACCCTTTTGGTAATCATCTCGTAAAGCAAAACTCCGTAAGAAAACACATCGGAATGTTCGGAGAATTTCCCCTTGCTCAGCACTTCTGGAGCCACATACATGGGGGTTCCTTTCGCCTTCCTTTTCCACAAAAACCACTTTTTCTTGGTAGCCAGACCAAAATCTACCAGCTTAATTTCTCCTTTATGTGAAATCATGATATTTTCCGGTTTTATATCGTTATGCAATATCCCGTGTGTGTGTAAATAATTAATCGCTTCTCCAATCTTCCAGGCCAGAGAAAAAAAATTTTCAGATACCACTATTCTCTCTCTCATTAGAATATTTTTCAAGTTCCTTCCCTCTACCCATTCCAGGACCATAAGGGGCATTCTGCGCAATTCATATATTTTCACTATGTAGGGATGGTACAGGCGAGATAAAATTTCCCCCTCTCTCCAGAAATCAAGGTACACGTCCCTGCGGTGCTTAAATTGCGGTTTAAGCATTTTTATGGCCACCTCTTTCCCCTTTTTATTAGTGGCCTGGTAAATTATAGATACTCCTCCCTCGTGGGCTTTTTTTAGAATATTGTATCCTTCCAGTTCCATTATTTCTTAAGGATATCACGGAGCTCTTTTGCTACTCGGTAGGGTTTGCTAAGTAAACGGAAAGGAAGGGAGAATATAAAATGGCTTAAATCCTTTCTCACTTCTTCTGTTAAACGGTCAGGCTTACTGACGAAACGGGAGATTACCTCTTCTGTATAATACTTGAGCAACTTTTCCCGGGAAATATCAAGGGAGTACCCGCACTCCTCGCATTTAATTCTTTTGAGAATACCAGAAACGTATTCTACAGAATGTGCTGTCTCTTTATCGCAACTGTGACAGAAAAGTTTTGTGGTGAAAGATTCTATCAATCACTCCACCTCCTTCTCCGGCCCCTTCATGCTCAGACCCATTCTCCGTGCTTCTGGAGAGAGCCTGACAATCCAAACTTTCACCTTGTCTCCTACAGAGAGAATCTCCCGTGGATTTTTGGTCTTGTCATCCACCATTTGAGAAATATGGAGTAGCCCTTCTACTCCTTCTTCCACTTCGACAAAAGCACCGAAATCAGTAATCTTGGTTACGGTCCCTTCTAACTCCATCCCCACAGAGTATTTCTTCCCCACATTTTCCCAGGGGTCGGGAAGAAGCTGCTTGCGACTCAAAACGAGACGGCGGTTCTCTTCGTCCAGGTCCGTAACAATCGCCTGAACACTCTCACCCTTCTTGACTATCTTCTTGGGATCTACCTGGCCCTGCGACCAGACTAACTCGTGGGCAGAGATTATCCCTTCTATCCCGTCTTCCACTTCTATGTAAATGGCATGTTCGGTAATGCCTTTTACTTTGCCTTCCAGTATGGAGCCTATGGAGTATTTCTCTTTAACCTGCAGCCAGGGATCAGGCTCTATCTGTTTTATACTGAGAGCCATTTTCTTATTCTCTTTATCAATAGAAAGCACCACTGCTTCCACTATATCTCCCATGCCTGCTACCTGGGAAGGATGGGTGATTCTTTTCCGCCAGGAAAGCTCCGAAATATGCACCAAACCTTCCACTCCTTCCTCCAACTCTACAAACAAGCCGTAGTGAGTAAGGTTGACCACGCGTCCCTTTACCCGCGAGCCTGGAGGATACTTTTTCTCTACTTCTTCCCAGGGATTGGGAGTCTTTTGTTTTAACCCGAGAGAAATCCTTTCCTTGCTTTTATCCACATCTAAGACCATTACCTCTATATCCTGTCCCACCACTAATACTTCAGAGGGATGGGAAATTCTACCCCAGGAAATGTCAGAGATATGCAGTAGCCCATCCAGTCCTCCCAGGTCAATAAAAGCTCCGAAATCGGTTATGTTTTTCACCTTACCCTTTATCAGGGCGCCCGCTTCCAGGGAGGAGAGCAGGTCCTGTTTCTTCCGCTCTTTCTCTTCTTCCACGAACATCTTGTGGGATACCACTACATTCCTGCGCCATTGGGTCATCTTGATTATTTTTAGGGTAAGCTCTTCCCCTACCAATGCACGGGAATTGATATCCTCTGCAGCAATCTGGGAAGAAGGCAGGAATGCCGGCACTCCTGCGTCTACTACGAATCCCCCTTTGATTTTCTTGACTACCTTACCTTTTACCGGTTCACTGTCCCGGTAAGCTTTCTGGAGTCTTTCCCAGTGTTTTATGAGGTCTGCTTTCTCCAGAGAGAGTACTACTCTCCCTTCCACGTTTTCTCTGCTCTCTACCAGCACGTCAATTTCGTGCCCTACCTTTACTTCTTCCGGATTCTCAAAATCGTTTAAAGAAAGAATCCCTTCAGATTTGTAGCCGATTTCTACCAGTACCTCATTACCGATAATCTTGACTACTTTCCCTTTGACTACCTGCCCCTCTTTTATACGAGGGACACTTTCCTCTAACAGCTTATTAAGTTCTTCTCTTTCCATAACAATAGCCGAAGTTTACACTCTCCTTTCTTTTATGTCAATACCAAATCCTAACATAAAATACCCAAATCTACAATAGGGGGGATAGTAGATAGTGAGTAGGTGAGTAGGTTAGTAAGTGAGTAAGTGAATAGTAAATTGGTTTCCTGGTATTCCTGGTATCTTGGTACCCTGGGAGAAAGGTTTTGGGGTTGTGATTTGTGATTTATTTAGGTCCGATGACTCCGAAGAGACTAAGTATCGGACTCCTTCGGATGTTTAGAGTTTGTTGTTTAGAATTTAAAATAATGTGGATTCCCGTTTTCGCGGGAATGACAAAGATGAGCATGGATGATACAGGAGGCAGAAAGAAGGCGGGGAACGGTTGACGGATGACGGTCTACGATTCGCGCTACGCAACCGATTACCGGTAGCCGGTGAGTAGTTAGGGGAGAGTGACGTACCTCTCCGGCGTTATGTATACTGCTTGCGGATAGCGTGGGGTATGGAAAATTTTAGCTTTTACCACATCAAAGTAGCCTTCTGCATCTTCAACTCTTCCTCGCACCATCCTGCCAGTGCTTCTACCACCACAAATACATGGTAGTTAACCGGCATTTCTTTTACATACTTGCATTCAATATTTGCCTTGCATTCTTTTATCATGGGTACCTTTACTATTTCACCTTCTACCGTACTCACTCCTGCCTCTTCTACTTCGCTCACATTCTTCGGGAAATGTTTCCCAAATATATTAAATGTTGCATCTGCCAGTTCTATTCCTGGAATGTTAAGCACCAGTTCTCCCGTGCGTTTAATATTTCTGTAAGTGTCGGAAGCTCTACTTATGGCTATTCCGATAAGCGTGGGAGAAAGATTGGTATAGGCACCAAAGGTGCCGCCGTTTACCTTGCCATTTTCATGGACTGTGGTAACAATCATGGTAGGCCGTGTAGCTATCAGCCGGAGCGGGTTAGAGACCCTTACCTTCATTTTTCACCTCCTCCTTTTTATCCATCCCTGCTTATATTTTACCTGAAGAAATGATGAAGGCAAGTTGCAAAATGCCTGTCTTTAATCTATACTTTTCCCATGAGCATCAGGGAAAACATCGAAGAAGTGAAGAGGAGGGTGGAGAAAGCCTTAAGCAGGGCAGGGAGAACCACTGAAGACATAGTTATCCTGGCTGCTACCAAAACTGTGGAGGTAGAGAGAATCAGGGAGGCGGTGGAGGCTGGCATACGGGAAATAGGAGAGAACAGGGTACAGGAAGCACAAAGCAAAATCGAGTCCCTGGAAAGAGAGGGCCTCAGGTGGCACATGATAGGCAGATTGCAGAGGAACAAGGTCAAGTATGCAGTGCGCCTGTTTGATATGATTCAATCCGTTGATTCTCTCTCCTTATGTGAGGAACTGGAAAAGAGACTATCCAGGGCCGGGAAAGAGCTGGAAATTCTTGTAGAAGTGAATATCGGCGGGGAACCTACCAAGGGCGGCATCATACCAGAAGAATTGGGCTCTTTCCTGGGAAAAATAGGGGGATTCCCCCATATTAAGTGCAAAGGACTTATGACTATACCACCCTGGTTCGAAAATCCGGAAAAGGTACGCCCCTATTTTGCCCGCATGTACGCAATCTGGGAAAAGGTGAAAGAGGCAGGCTTTCCCGGAGTAGAAATGAAGTACCTTTCCATGGGAATGAGCGAGGATTTTGAGATAGCCATAGAGGAAGGTGCTAATATGATAAGGGTGGGAAGAGCCATATTTGGAGAAAGGAAGAGATGAATTTCGGCATAATCGGTTGTGGCAATATGGGCGAGGTAATTTTAAAAGGTGTGCTTGAGGAGAAACTAACCTTGCCCTGGCAAGTGTGGGCAAGCGATGTCAGGCGGGAAAGGCTTAACTATATAAAAAATACATACGGAGTTAATGTAACAAACAATAATGAAGAAGTGGTAGAAAAATCTTCCCTTATTCTACTCTCTATAAAACCCCAGGAGATGCATTCTGTCTTAGCCGAGGTAAAGTCTGCCTGGCAGGAAGATAAGGTGGCAGTTTCTATTGCTGCGGGAGTAAAAATTGCAAGAATTCTGCAACAACTGGGCGAGGCAAAAGTAATAAGAGTAATGCCCAACCTGTGTATTAAAGTAAAGCAGGGAATGAGTGCCATAGCTTTTAGCAATAAGGTAAGAAAAGAGGAGAAGGAGGCAGTTAGAAGGATTTTTTCCTCCGTGGGAGAAGTGGTAGAAGTGGAAGAGACAGCAATGGATGCGGTAACCGCCATTTCGGGTTCTGGGCCTGCTTATGTATTTTACTTTCTCGAAGCATTGGTAGAGGCAGGAGAACACCTGGGCTTTTCTCACTCTCTTGCCTACCTGCTGGCCTTTAAAACCCTGCAGGGAGCCGTGGAATTGCTGAAAGAGGGGGATGACCCGGCTGATCTCCGCAGGCGGGTGACTTCCAAGGGGGGAACCACGGAAAGGGCATTAAACTACCTGAAAGAGAAAGAATTCAAGGCAATTATCAGGAGCGCGGTGGAAAAAGCCTATCTCCGCTCCCGGGAGTTATCAGAATCTTAGTAGGAATTACCGCTTCTTTCCGCTAAATCAGCAGCCAGGTTACTTCGTGCGGAAATTCTTCACCAGGAAATCGTTGGTTATGTTTCTCTTGGCTATAAAGCGAAGGATGTTACCCTGGAGCTGATAAACACATAATGTGCGTGTTTCTGCGTTTAATATAAACAGGGTGGGGTCAGCCGGGGTAGATCCCGGAGAGATGGCGATTAAAGCACCACTACTCTTTTGTGCCTCACTTTTTGGGGAAAACATCAGTACCAGTAACACGCCTACCACCAGCCCTATTAACAGGAAGAAATAACCTCTTTTCATGCCAGACCTCCTTTTACCAATCCCCTATTTCCATTATAGCCTGAGCCAGGAGAAGGTCCTCAGGCGTGGTTATCTTGATATTTAAAGGACTTCCCATAACCAGGGAAATTTCTTTCCCCATTCTCTCTACCAGAGAGGCGTCATCCGTTCCCTCAAATCCTTCCCGGCGAGCTTTTTCGTGTGCTTCGCTGATAAGAGAGTAGGAAAAAGCCTGCGGGGTTTGAATCATCCACAGATTGTCGCGGGGTAAAGTTTTTACAATTGTTGCCTGTCCTGCTACTTTTTTGAGCGTATCATGCAGGGGGATGCCCACTGCTACAGCCTCGCGTTCCTGTACGGTTTCTATAGTCTTTGCCAGTATGCTCTGGCTCAAAAAGGGCCTTACCGCATCGTGGATTATCACCCAATCCCATCCCTTACCTTTCACCAGTGCATGGTACACAGACTCCTGCCTGCTTTTGCCTCCTGCCACTATTTCTTTTACCTTGTCAAAAGAGCCTCTCTTAATTACATTTTCCTCCATGTAACTATGCAGATCTTCTTCTACTGCCACAATAATTTCTGCTATGGCTTCGTGTTCCTGGAATACTGACAAAGTGTAATATATAATTGGGTGTCCCTTCAGGAGGAACTGTTTTGGGAAGTAATGGTTCATGCGGGTTCCCCGCCCCGCAGCAGGTATAATGACTCCTATTTTCCCGTTTTTCATATAATTAAACCCCTAACTACTATCTCCTAACCATCCCCTACTTACCTATTCACTTCCCCTGTCTAACCTCTAAAGTCTATGGTCTATAGTCTAAAGTCTCTCTAATTACTCTCCCCTTATCTTTTCCTTTATTTTCATCAGGCGGGTTATGGCCTCTTTCTCCAGCTCCTGCAACTTGAAAGATATGTACTTTATGGCTTTTTCCAGCTCCGGAATGAAGCGATGCTCCAGTGCATTCACTTTTCTCCTGGTCTTTACTATTTCTTCTCCCAGAAGCACTATGCCCCTTTCCACCTCTCCCAGCTCTAAGAATAGGGGTAAAAGTTTCTGCATGTCTTCCCGGATTTCCTCGTACACAATAGGAGAGAAGTTTCCTCCCAGGTAGGGCGTGAAATCTTCCTGGGGAGTAAAGTGAGCATATTTCACATTCATAACCCTCTTTTCTTCCACGCTTACCACGGGAAAGGAGAGGGGTTCCAGGAGGCTCTCTCTTTCTTCCCGGGAAAGAAGTGAACCGGCAAAAATGCTTTTGTTAAGCACGTTCAGGAATCTTTCCTCTGTTTCACTGCGTAATTTCTCCTCTTTTCTTACCAGTTGTATGAATTCTTTGACCAATTCATCCAGCTTATCCCGCAGAAGCTCATGCCCTCTCTTGGCCAGGGTGACCCTCTTCTTTAAGCGAAGGAGCTCCATGCGGGTGGGGTTATACCTAATCATGGTTCAAACATCACCAGTCCGGAGGGCACCTTGGGATAGAAGTAAGTTGCCTTGCCAGGCATTTTTTCACCTTTGTCCGCCACTCTTTTCACCTCTTCTATCCGGGTGGGGTTGAGGAAAAAACCAGCGGCAAATTCCCCGCTCTCAATTAGATGCAGGGCTTTTTCCCTGCCCACCACGTAGGAGAGTAATTTTTCCTTCTGCAGTTGTTCTTCCTCCATACCCATTATCTCACTAAAGATAACTGAATGCAGGATGCTCACATCCAGCTTCTTCCAGGCAGGAGAGTGGTCTATGATTTCCTTTTCTACTCTTTTCTCGTTTTTCGATTTAATTAAATAAGGCGGAGTCCCCTTTTTAAAAAAGATAAAGGCATGGTGTCTCTCTCCTTCTTTCTTGAGGATTTCCTGGAAAGAGGTTGTCTGGACAGGGAAGAATTGAAACAGTTTTTTCCCCTGCGTGAATAATTTTCTTACCGCTTCCTCAGAAATGGTTTTCAGCAGACGATGCGCCGGGAGGATGATCAGTCCTTCCTCTTCCAGGGGCACGATATAGCCCAACACGTGTTTGAAGGAGGGGTTCTCCTTGCTGTAAAGGAGCGAAGTTTCGTAGCGGTGATGCCCATCTGCTATGTAGAGCTTTCTGTGCTCAAGCAGGGCTGAAACTTTTTCCGTAACTTCTTTCCTGCTGATTTTCCACATCTGGTAGCGTTCTTCCCCCAGAGAGAAGGAAAAAACGAGCTCCTCCCGTTCCTCCTCCAGGATATTTATTATCTCTTTACCGTGTGGCAAAAGAAAGAATATGGGCTCCAGGGAGGCCCTGGTAGCCTGGAGGAGTTTATATCGGTCCTGCTTTGGCGAGGATAAGGTAGCTTCGTGTGGTATCACTTTCCGCTCGCTGTAGTCGCTTAATTCTACGGCGGCAAAGAATCCCTTTCTTAAAACTTCCTTGCCCTCACAGGGAAAGTAGTGGTAATACAGGTAATAAGAAGGGGTTTCTTCCTTGACAAAAATACCTTGCTTCTTCCACTCCTTCCACTTTTCTCCCCTCTCTTTATAATCGTTTTCCTTCCAGGAAAGAGTGAGCCGGGTAATGTTGTAGGGTGAAACAAATGCCTTTTGCTCCTGTTCATCTATAACATCGTAAGGCGGAGCAATGAGCCGGGAAAGCTCGCCGGCTTTCTGCTTATGAAAAAAAATCCCGGGGAAAGGTAAAATTTGTGGCATCTTTCAAAATTGTTTTTTCTCTAAACTGTATTTCCCTTTTAAATACGGCCTGAGTGGCTCCGGGATAAGCACGCTCCCGTCCTCTTGCTGATGGTTCTCTAAAAGGGCAATGATAGTTCTGCCCACTGCTAATCCCGAGCCGTTAAGGGTATGCAGGAACCTAGTTTTTTCTCTGCCTTCCCTGGGTTTAAACCGTATATTTGCCCTGCGTGCCTGGAAGTCTTCAAAGTTTGAACAGGAAGATATTTCCAGGAACCTCTTTTCCGAAGGCAGCCAGACCTCCAAATCGTAGCATTTGGCGGCGGAAAAGCCCAGGTCACCCGTACACAAGGCCACTACCCGATAAGGGAGCTGCAGCAGCTGCAAAATTCTTTCTGCATCCTGCAGGAGGGCTTCCAGCTCCTGGTAGGAAGCATCCGGGTGAACAAATTTTACCAGTTCAACTTTATCAAACTGCCGCTGACGGGTTAACCCCCGCACATCCTTTCCATAAGAGCCTGCTTCCTTGCGAAAACAGGCTGTATAAGCAACCAGCCTAACCGGCAGGTCCATCTTCTTTTAATACCTCTTCCCGGAAAAGATTGGTCACGGGTACCTCTGCCGTGGGAACCAGGAAAAGGTCCATGTCCGTGTGAAACATGTCCTCTTCAAATTTAGGCAGTTGTCCCGTGGCAGTCATGGAGTCCCGATTTACCAGGAAAGGCGGGTAAACCTCTTCGTAACCCTGGCGGAGATGCACGTCTATCATAAATTGTATCAGTCCCCGGGCCAGAAGTGCTCCCTCTCCCCAGTAAACGGCAAAACGGGAGCCCGATATCTTCGCTGCCCTTTTAAAGTCGATTATCCCCAGCTCTTCCGCAATATCCCAGTGGTGCCGGGGAGGAAAAGAGAAAGTTCGCGGTTCTCCCCATTCCCTTATTACCTGGTTGTCTCCCGGTGTTTTTCCCAAGGGGACAGAGGAATGCGGGATATTGGGTATGCTCAGGAGCGCCTCTTTTACCTCTCTTGCCTTTTCCTCTACCTGTTTCTCTTTCTCCTTGATGAGAGAAGAGATTTCTT
>JAADFP010000097.1 GCA_013152825.1 Caldisericota bacterium
GCTCACTATCTGTCCTGCAAACAGCAAAAAAACTATCCCCTTCCCAGATTACCAAGTCTGGCATCATGGTAGGCATGGGAGAAAAAGAAAGCGAAGTTATTGAAGTAATGAAAAACGCCCGGGACAACCAGGTAGACATCTTCACCATAGGCCAGTACCTACCCCCCACCGCCCGGCATTACCCACTGCAGGAATTCATCCACCCCCGCACTTTTGAAACCTACCAGAAAAAAGGCGAAGAAATGGGCTTGTTAGTCCTATCCGGCCCCTGGATAAGAAGCTCCTACCAGGCAGAAAAAGTATACCACCAAGCCACCGCAAAATAACCCAGGCAAGTATCCTGCATCCCCTTTGCCCTCCGTCATTCCCTGTCCTCTTCTGTCATCCCCGCGAAAGCGGGAATCCACTTCCTTTGAAACTCTAAACAACAAACCCTAAACTTTCCGAAGGAATCCCGGACCCCGATACATATCGGGGCTTCGGGACAAACCCCAAACTTCCTCCCAGGAAACCAGGTAACCGGGATTACCAAGATACCAACTCACTGCTTACTGTTCACCGTTTACTATTTACTACTCACTACTTCTTCCCTCGCTACCCACTACTCACCCCTCTATTAAGTAAATAGTAGACAGTAGTTAGTAGATAGGGAAAACTCCCCCTGCCTCCTGCCTAACCTCCCCCCTCACTTATTCACTTACTCACCTATTCACCTACTTACCCCCCTGCTCCTATATAAAAAGTCAAAACTTTTGCCTGGCTCCGATGGTCATCGGGACAGGTATCCTGCACTGTCACTGCGGAGCCTCTTAACCTTTATCCCTTCAGGAAGAGATTTAAAACATTCTTCCACATAACCTTAGAATCAATGGCTCTATAAATCCATCTGCCCAATATCCCCGGTTTGAACCCCGGCAAGGAAGAATTCTCCTTAACTATTCCCGCTTTACTATCCTTCTTAAACATTCTCCTGCCACTGCCAGCCCACTGTGAGTGGCTTACAGCCCCTTTACCTGTCTTGAATTGGATTTTGGGAAGATTTTGTTGTATTATTTCTCATCTCTTTTTTACAGAGAGAGACTTACACCAGAATTTAACAGGACCTAATGAGATTTTTGGGGTTAAGTAGCTCAGTTGAAATAACTTACCGTCTTTGGTAAACTTGAGAAGTGGGTTGAAAGCCCACTTCTTATTTTTAGGGATTATCATGGATGGTGAAGTATTATCATTATTGGGTAGGCTGGAGAGGGAAACCGGACTCTCCAGGGATAAAATCAAGGAAGTGCTTTGCAGTGCCCTGAAAACCGCGGCAGAAAGCAAATTCGGTACTGCTAAGCCTATAGCGGTGGAAATAGACGATAAATCTGGCGTAATAAATATTGCTGTGGGCAAAAAGAGCGTGCCGGTTCAAGCCTTAGGCCGGATTGCTGCTTTGAAGGTTCGGCATATAATAATGCAAAGGATAAAAGAGGAGGAGAAAAACCTACTCTATGAAAAATTTAAAGAAAGAAAGGGGGAAGTGGTACAGGGAGTAGTGGAAAGAAAAGAGGGAAGAGATTTTATAATCGAGATAGAAAGGGCTGAAGTCCTTCTCCCCCATAACGAGGCTCTTCCCCAGGATAATTTCTACAGGGGAGAAAGGATTAGAGCTTTTGTCCTGGATGTGAATAAAGACCTGGAATACCCTGTACTTCTCTCGCGTACACACCCGCTCTTCCTGGAAGCATTACTTCTCCAGGAAGTCCCCGAGCTCAAGGAAGGTATCGTTACTATAAAAAAGATAATGAGAGAACCCGGTTACCGGGCAAAAGTAGCCGTGGAAAGTAAAAAGAAAAACATAGATTCTGTAGGAGCCCTGGTAGGGATAAAAGGCACCAGAATAAAATCTGTGATAAAAGAGCTGCGGGGAGAGAAGATAGACATCGTGGTCTACTCGGACCAGGCAGAAAAATTCATTGCCCAGGCTCTTTCTCCGGCGCAGGTAGAAGAGGTGGAATTATTCCCGGAAGAGAAGAGAGCAAGGGTAATTGTAAAGGATGACCAGCTTTCTTTAGCCATAGGTAAAAGAGGGCAAAATGTCAGTCTGGCAGTCCGTTTAACCGGCTGGAATATTGATGTGCGTCCATTATCTCAGGCAATAGAAGATAGAAAAAGAAGCAAAGAAGAAATCATTGGAGAGCTTACTTCTCTTCCCGGGTTAAATAAATCTAAGGCAAAGAAACTTGTCAAGGTAGGATTTTTTAGTGTTGAGGACATATCCCGTACTCCCAAGGAAGAGCTTGCCGGCCTGCTTAAGGTAAGCGAAGAAGAGGCACAAAATATTATCTCTGCCGCTAAAAACCTCTTAAAGGGGAAAGGAATTAAAATTGGCTAAGAAAAGAGTTTACGAACTGGCAAAAGAATTAGGGATTACCTCTCGCGAACTTCTTATCCATTTGAAGGAACTGGAGATTCCTGCCAAGAGCCACGCCAGTGCTCTGGAAGAGGAAACCTATCACCTGATTAAGGAATTGTTGGAGGAAAAGCCTGCAGAGAAAAAAGGCAAAAAAGAAAAGCCTGTAGAGAAAAAGGAGAAAATAGAAGAAAAGACAGAAAAGGCAGGCAATCCTCGCCCTCCCGTAGTCACGGTGATGGGGCATGTAGATCATGGCAAGACCACGCTACTGGATGCTATAAGGAAAACAAGCGTGGTAGCAGAGGAATTTGGAGAAATCACCCAGCATATTGGTGCCTACCAGGTAGAAACACCCCACGGCAAAATCACCTTCATTGATACACCCGGCCACGAGGCTTTTTCCACCCTTAGAGCCCGGGGAGCACAGGTCACTGATATAGTAATACTGGTGGTAGCTGCTGACGATGGCGTGCAACCCCAGACCATTGAAGCAATAAACCATGCACGGGCCGCAGAGACTCCTATTATAGTAGTGATAAACAAAATTGACAGGCCCAACGCGCAACCACAAAAAATACTCAATCAGCTTATGCAGCATGGGATAGTTCCAGAAAGTATGGGAGGTGATAACCTCACCATAGAGACTTCCGCCCTAAAAGGAGAAGGAATTGAAGAGCTCCTGGAAGCCATACTCTTGCAGGCAGAACTCATGGAATTAAAAGCCCCTTACGATGTCCCGGCCCGGGGAGTAATTATCGAAACCAGGATTCCCCGGGGAGAGGGACCACAGGGCACAGTTATTATTAAGGAGGGCACACTCAAGACAGGGGATAACTTTGTAGCCGGGTTAACCTATGGAAGAGTAAAAAGGATGAAAAACGACCGGGGAGAACAAATAAGAGAGGCTATCCCTTCCACTCCCGTGGAAGTCCTCGGTTTCCAGGACTTGCCCACTGCAGGAGACTGGCTGGAAGTGGTCAAAAACGAGAAGACAGCCAAGAAGATGGTAGAAGAGAGAATAAGAAAAAGCAAAAAAAGAGCCCCTGTTCCCATATACTCCATAGAAGAATTGAAAAAGCGCATGGAGATAGAGGAAGTAAAAGAGCTGAACATTATCATTAAGGGAGATACGCAGGGATCAGTGGAAGCTTTAAAGAATTCCCTGGAAAAATTGGCTGAGAAAGAAGTCAAGGTGAAGTGCATTCATGAAGGAATAGGCAATGTAAACCGCTCGGATGTTCTCCTTGCCTCCACTACCGGGTCAATGATCATAGGATTTCATGTAGGTAAGGAAAACCAGGTGGATTCCCTGGCAAAAGGGCATGGAGTAACTATAAAATTCTACAAGATAATCTACGAGGCTATTGATGATATTGGAAGAATCATAAAATCCCTGGTAACCCCGGAGATGGAAGAGGTAAAAATTGGAGAGGCCGAGATAAGAAAAATATTCGAGATACCGCGCCTGGGAAAGGTGGCTGGTTCCTATGTCCTGCAGGGTAAAATCAAAAGAGGTGTCCGCTTTGAGATTAAAAGAGATGAAGAAATTATAGGAGAAGGAAGAATTGCTTCTCTGAGAAGGTTTAAAGAAGATGTAAAAGAAGTGCGGGAAGGATACGAATGCGGTATAGGATTAAGCGGTTTTGACGATTTCCAGGAAGGGGATAAAATAATAGCCTACGAAGAGAGAGAAAAACAGCAGTAAGCAGTGAACAATTGCAGGGTCCAGCATACATGGGCACAGAGAAATTAGCAGAGAATAGTTGGGGCTCACTTTTAAAGATGTTCCGCGTTTCCTGTTTAGCTGGATAAAAAAGGGCAGAATTCCCTATATAATAGAAGTGGAGTTGAGACAAGAGGGTCATTTCAATCATGATTATCGGTGCTCTGAGGCTCCATATCTATCTCCCT
>JAADFP010000098.1 GCA_013152825.1 Caldisericota bacterium
CCAGGAGATAAAATTCATCTGTTATCTCGAAATCAAAAATTCGCCGTGTGATATCACTATCTACCTCCGATATTTTTACCGTAAATTCCGTAACCGGTCCGTGTCCAATAAAATGACTCCCTATCATTTCCATGTACTCATCATTTTTTACCCAGGAATCCGAAGCGCAATGTATTCCAATGAACCCACCGCCTCTTCTCACAAATTCACATAACCCCCTCTCCTGCTCCGGGTTAAGCTCTCCACCCTGAGTGTAAACAATCACAGCAGTATACCCCTCTAAATTTTTAAGTGAATCTCGCTTGCTGGTTACTACTATCTCGTAAACACAATAACTTTCCAGAAAATCTTTTAAAATTTTTGCACAGGCATCAAAAGGATGAAAACCTCCTCCGGTAATAAACAAAACTTTCTGCCCAGCCGACATCTTACCCTCCCTTTAACTCGATCCCGGAGAACATCGGGACCCGACACTCTTGATGATGAAAACCATCTTGTGCTATTTTACCACCATACATCTACCAGGAGAAAGCAAAATTTAGCAGTGCCACACCAAGACAAAAACATCTGCTTTTTACATTTCAAAACTGATAAAATATCAGCATGCAAAAGAAACTTCTCAGGATTTATATCGTCGCCTTCTTTACTGGCACCAATCTAAGTATCGTAATGCTCTCTATTCCTCTTTATTCCATTGATCGCTTCCTGGCTACCTCTTTTCAACTTGGCATACTGGGTTTCCTTCTAAATCTCGCTTATTCCTTAAATACTTTCCTCACCGGGAAAACCGCACTTAAAAATAAACGAATTTCCCTTATAAAAACATCCTTTATTGCCATATCTTTTATATTCCTATCTTTCCTGATTCTTCCCACGTTTACTCTGGTTGCTTTCTTTTTTGCCCTCTACGGACTATTCCAGGCCTGGGTCTGGCCTGTTTTGCAGTTTTCCCTGGCCTCATTTGAATCCGACAACCTTTCCCGCATACTGGGCACCTACAACATCTCCTGGGCAACCGGAAACATAATAGGAACTACCCTGGCAGGGTGGTTGTACCAACAGCACTATTCCCTGCCATTCTTAACAGCAACTCTATTCAGTGTGATTTCCTTTTTCCTTATACGCAATTTGTCCATCCGCATACCCGAGAAAGTAATAAAGAAAGAACCATTTTCTTTCTCCCATCCTTACTACCTGAAAATTGCCCGTCTTTTCAACTTCTTAAACTTCATGGTTCTGGGAGCCATGCTCTTCCTTTTCCCCAAGCTGGGTAAAAATTACAATTTTTCTCCGGCTTTTATCGGTTTACTCCTTTCTTCCCTCTTTCTGGGCAGGGCGGTATTCTTCTTTCTCTGGAGAATTTTCTCCTTCTGGAAATACAGGTTTTCTGTCCTTTTCCTCTGTCCACTCGTAGCTCTTTTATCGCTTACAACTATAGCGCTGACCCATACCCCCCTATTCCTCACCTTAAGTTTTTTGCTTATTGCTCTCTCTGTGACCCTTACCTTCTCCTCCAGTCTACTGGCCAGTATTGATCAGAAGACAGGTAAAGCCATCACCAGTGAAATAAACGAATCTATAATAGGGGCAGGTTTATTTTTGGGGCCTCTGGTAGGAGGATTTATCTCCCGCTATATCCCCCTCCCTTACACCTTTCTCTCTCTTATTCCCTTCCTCATTGCCGGGGAAATAGCCGGCGGATTTATTCTCCTGGCACGCTACAGGGGAATGCGTAAATGCGAGGAATCTGCTTAAAAACACGGAACGGGCAGGGAGTTTACTGCTTTCTTAGTCTATAGTCTAACTCGTCAACCGGTTGGGGTTACGTAGCGAGATACGTCGGGAGAAACGTTATACGTAAGTCGTCCACCGCCTTTCCGACCTGTATCCTCTATGTCATTCCTGCGTAAGCAGGAATCTATATCATGAACAGAACACATACACATAATGTTTTATTTTCCTGGATGCCTGCTTTCGCAGGCATGACAGGAAGAGATAGTATCGGGATAAACCCTAAATAACAAACCCTAAACTTTCCGAAGGAATCCCGGACCCCGATATAATTTCAGGGCTTCGGGACAAACTCCTAAATAAAACCAAAATCCAAGATAATAAACTCAAACCCTGAGCCATATGGAGGTCAGGATAAAACTCCCCCCAGGATACCTATCCTCCCCTCGCTACCCGCTACTATCTACTCGCTACTAAACTGTCCAATGTCTGTGGTCTAAAGTCTAAGGTGCCTCCTTCTCACCACCCCTTCCCTCGCTACTAACCACTCTCCCAGTCTATGGGCCAAGGTTTTCCCTGCTTACCTGCCCCAGGAAGAGAGGGTTAATATATACCCAAGCACTTCCACTGCCTTAGTATCATTATCTGAGGATAAAACAATAGTGGTTTTTTCTGCGCTTTTTCAGAAGTGGTAGCGTATATATAATTGAGGTTAATACCCGCTTTTTTGAGCTCTTCGGCCACTTCGGATAAAGCGCCGGGACGATTCTCAAGCGACAAAACAACAACATTTCTTTCTTCGATCTGGTATCCTTTCTGGGAAAGGGTACTCTTAACTTTCTCATTATCGCTGGTTATAAGATAGAACAAGGATTCTTCCCCTGTGGCATAAGCACAAATATTCTCAATATTAACTCCTGCCTGGAAAATCTGCTCAGTAATCTCGGCCAGCATCCCCACCTTGTTCTTTGTAACCACTCTAATTTCCTTCTCCTTCCTGACTCTTTCCATATTATCTCACCACCTTTATTCTTTATACCCTGAACTGGCAATAATTTCAATCTCTTCTTCCTAATCTATTCGGTGATTTTCAGTATAACACATCCCAAATCCCCTCCAGAATACCAGATAAACTACTGGAATCGGTTGCGGTTGCGCGGCTGGAAACGTTATACGTAAGTCGTCTACCGTCCTTCCCCCACCTGTATTCTCTATGTCATTCCTGCGAAAGCAGGAATCTATATCATGAACAGAACACATACACATAATGTTTTATTTTCCTGGATGCCTGCTTTCGCCCTCCCGACACATGTCGGGAGGACAGGCACGCATGACAGAGAAGACTCTTGCATCTTGTACCTTGGTTATTGTATCTTCCCTACTCACTTACTCACTATTTCTTGTATCCTACATCTTCATTGCTTACTCACTTATTAACTCCTCACTACTCGCTACTGTTTCCTCTTTCCAGTCTAACGTCTAAAGTCTCAGGTCTAAGGGCTAAATTCTCTTCCCAGTCTAACCTCTTAAGCTCCCGTAAACACTCCCTGATAAACCTCTTTAATCCTCTCCCAGTTAAATTCTTTTTCTACTCTTTTCCTCCCTTCCTCCTCCATCCCCTTTCTTCTTCTGGCATTTTTAAGTAACCATTCTATTTTATCCGCCAGATCTACCGGATTATTGGAGCTGGCAAATAATCCCGCCGAGGCAAGAAGCTCCCTGCTCATTTTTAAATCAAAGCATACCACTGGCTTACCCACTGCCATATATTCAAGGATCTTGTTGAGGGTGGAGAGGTTACTGTAACTATTAGCAGGCATGGAATCTACACATATATCGCAGGTAGAAAGATATTTCCTTAAAGTCCGGTAAGAAGAAACCCAGCCAGTAAAATGAACAAAACTTTTTAATCCTCTTGCTTCCACCATTTTCTCCAGATCTTCCCGTGCATCACCATCTCCTATAAGATAGAGGATAAAATTTGTAAACTTCCTTTGCTTTACCAGGAACTCTATCGCCTCAATTAACTGCTGCACGCCATCCTGAGGATTGATAACCCCCAGGTATCCTATCATATATTTTCTCCCTTTTTTCAATGATACATCTTTTTCATCAGGATAGAGTTCGCTTAAATCAGGAGCAGTGGGAATGATAATGAACTTACCCGAGAGAGAAAAGGTTCTCCTCTCTACCAATTTTTTGTAGTATTTATTGGGCTCTATAATTTTATTGGCGCTCCTTACTGTAACAAACTCCAGCACTCTCAGAATCCAATAGAAAAAATCTCTCCGTCCAAACCTTGCTTCGTACATCTCCGGAGAAAGGTCATGATGGTCAAAGATAAAATACCCCCTCTTCATCCTGATTATCCAGCCTAGGGGGAAAAATATCTCAGGAGGATTGCATACCTGTAAAACATCTATTCCATTCCGGAGAAAAACGCGGGAGAATAGAAGAAAGGTCCAGAAAAAAGCATTAAGATATTCAAACAAATAACTGAATTTTGTCTTTGTATAAAGAAGACGAGGATAGTAGTATATTCTTATCCCTTCCTCAATCTTCCACCAGGAAAAGGGAGAGGGAGCAGGAGAAATGGCGGAAACATTAAAGCCAGCTTCTTTCAAAGCCTTAATTTCTCTCCATACTTTCCTGTCTTCTGGGAGAGGAAGATTTTCTACAATTACAAGAACCCGTTTCCTACTCAAAAACTGGCCTCACAATCTTGCAATGATACCCCAAACAATTCCAAACTAATTGCTCCCTGTATGCTTATCCACGTAATTCGCTATCCGGTTGGGTAGCGCGAAACGGTTTTCGTGGATCGGGCACCGTCTTCTCCCACCCGCATCCCCTCTGTGTCTCTCTTAGCTTCCTTACTCACTTAATCACTATTCACTGCTTACTATTCACTACTCCCATCTACCCATCCTCTGAACCAACCTAAAGTTTAATGTCTATGGTCTAAAGTCTAAGGTGCATCCTTCTCACCACCCCTTCCCCCAACTACCCGCTACTATCTACTCGCTACTGCCTAGTCTATACTCTAAACTATTTTAATTTACTCTCCATAGTTTCTCAACCGGTGTGCAGAAAAAGAGTATCCCTGCCAGGTCTTTACACAAATAAACCGCCCAGAAAGCCTATCTTATACATTATCGTAATCCCCAGAAGGATACTAATGGTTCCCGCAAGTATTTTTACCGTGCTATTTACTCTATCGGATTTTGCCGTGAATAAAAAAGGCAGACTGATAATTCCCCCTATCACCAGCATACCTAAAATAGATCCAACTCCAAAGATTAATATATAAAGTGCTCCCAGAAATACCGATTTTATCGTGGTCAACACTAAAAGCATCAAGGCAGCACTGCCGGCAAGTCCATGCACCACACCTACTAAAAAAGATTTGTGCACGTGGCTGTGCAAGAAAGATTTTCTGTGAGAATGCAGATGGGTATGCACGACTTCTCCATGCTGGTGTTTATGAAAATGTATTTTATCTCTTATTACCTTTCGCAGAACATCTATGCCCAACACCACCAGGACAATTCCTACTATAAATTCGAAAGAGGAAGCCACCTTATCCGGGATAGCTATCTTTAGTATCAATATTAACAGCCCCACCAGGAGCAAAGTAGTAGTATGGCCTACCCCCCATATTGCTCCAAACAGGGAAGATTTTTTAATACTTTTCACCTGGCTTACTATGGTAGAAACAGCCACCACATGGTCAGCATCCAATGCATGTTTTAACCCTAAGACAAACCCTAAAGCAAGCAAAGTTACTACTTGAAATACTTCCATGATGAACCTCCAGAATTAAACATAGTTGCCGTTTTCTCCCTCCTTACCCTGGCATATATACTCCGCAGGAGCTCTATCAAACTCTATCTTGCATCCAAGAGAACAAAAGTAAAATATGTTACCCCTGTATTCACTGCTACCAATGGCACCCTCTTTGTCTACCTCTCTACCACAAACAGGATCTTTTCCTTTTTCGCCCATCGCTTCTCACCCCCTTTCCTGAACTATATCACCATTATACCCTACCCCCCTAGTGTATGCAAATGAGCAGGAGACCCTCCTCACTTCCGTGCCCAGAAAGCTTTCTATCTTTCTGACAGAATAGCCGTTCCCGGTGGAATAAAGCCTGCGGGGCTTACCTCCTCTATGAAGATAAAAAGGTTTTGGTGTGGGGACAAGTTACTAACAAGGTAACGACCGTGACCGGGTTTACTCTTCCTCGCCGGAGAAATCTGGTGAGTCCTCTTCCAGCCAGGCCAGGTCCTCAAAGCGGGTATACTCGTGTAGAAAGGTCAATTCTATCGTCCCCACAGGCCCGTTCCTCTGTTTGGCAATGATAACTTCGCAAACCCCTTTCGTTTCGGGATCGTCGCTGTAATAATCTTTTCTGAAAAGCAGCAATACTACGTCAGCATCCTGTTCGATCGCCCCCGATTCCCTTAAATCAGAGAGCTTAGGCCGGTAGTCAGCCCTTCCCTCCGGTCTTCGTGAAAGCTGGGACACGGCAATTAAAGGTACTTCCAGTTCCTTGGCCAGATTCTTGAGACTCAGAGAAATCTCGGCAATCTCCTGTTGACGATTCTCAATCCTGCGGGAAAGCCTCATCAACTGCAGGTAATCTACTATGATTAACTTTACATCTGCCCTGGATTTTAACCTTCTTGCCTTTGCCCTTATCTCCAGAGGAGTTAATCCGGAAGAATCATCGATAAAAATTGGTGCATCGTGCAGCCTGCCGGCAGCAATACTTAACTTAGGCCATTCCTCATCACTGATAAACCCCTGCCTCAATTTCTGCATCTCCACCTGCTTCCATACAGAGAAGCCTCTGGGCTAATTGCAAGGCTCCCATCTCCAGACTAAATATGGCTACCGGTACACCATGATCCAGGGCAGCATTCAGGGCAATATTAAGCACAAAGCTGGTTTTTCCCATAGAGGGTCTGCCTGCCACCACAATTAAATCACCCGGTTGAAATCCAGAGGTTTTTAAATCAACATCCCGGAATCCAGCCGGAACCCCGGTAATAATCTCTTTGCGGTCAGCAAGCTCTTCCAAATACTTTAGGGTATCCTCCATGAGCTGGCGGATATTCACAAAATCCTTGACCTCTTTTCTCTGCGCCAGATCGAATATGTATTTTTCTGCTTCATCAATTATGGCTTCTATTGCTTTGTCCCCCTTCTGAGCATCCTCTGTTATTTTCAGGCCAGCTTTCATAAGCCCTCTTCGAATGGCCTTTTCTCTGACAATATCAACGTAATGTTCTACATTTATAGTAGTGGGAAGTGAAGAGAAGATGGTAGTCAGGTAACTCACCCCGCCGATTTCTTCCAGTTCACCCTTGTTTCTCAAGTAGTCTGTCAGAGTGATAATATCAACAGGTTTATTTTTTTCGTACAAGTCCAGGATAGCCTGGAAGATACACCTGTGACTGCTACGGTAAAAAGTATCTTTATCTATCTTTTCCAGGATTAAGGGGATAGTATCCGTGTCCTGCAGCATAGCGCTCAGGACCGCTATCTCTGCTTCCAGATTTTGAGGAGGCAGGTATATCTCCTCCATTTATTCTTCCCTGATTTCCTTTTCTTTCATCTGAAGGATTTTATCCACTTCCTCAATATAGGTATCGGTTAGTTTCTGAAGATCCTTTTCTGCCCGGAAAGCATCGTCTTCCGGGATTTCTCCCTTTTTCTTCATTTCCTCTATCTGCTCGCGTGTATGCCTTCTATGTGCTCGTATGCTTACTCTGCCCTCTTCTGCTATCCTTCTTACTATTTTCACCAACTCCTCACGCCTCTCCTCAGAAAGAGGGGGGATGGGAATTCTTATGGTTTCCCCCTCCACCTGGGGCATCAGGCCCAGGTCCTCTTTCAAAATAGCCTTTTCTATCTCCTTCACCACTGTTTTATCCCAGACACGGACAAGTAAAAGATTAGCCTGCGGGACAGTTATAGAAGCCACCTGCTTCAATGGGGTTAAAGTCCCGTAATAATTGACCTTCACAGTATCCAGAAGAGCTGGGGTTGCTCTGCCAGTTCTAATAGCTGCAAATTCGTGTTTCAAATTGCTTACACATTTTTGCATCTTTTCTTCCGTCTTCTTCAATATCTCTTTTATCATTTTCTCCTCCCCCTCAATAAAGTTCCTAAATCCTCTCCCTGCAAGATCCTCTTAAGATTTCCTTTCTCATTCATTTTAAATACTCTTATGGGCAAAGCATATTCCTGACATAGGGTGATTGCACTGAGGTCCATGACTCTTACCCCCTTCTGGAGAGCTTCCTGATAAGTAAGGCAATGAAATTTCTGTGCATCAGAATGAAGGAGGGGATCTTTATCATATACACCATCTACTTTAGTCCCCTTTAAAAAAATATCGGCTCCTATCTCCACAGCTCTCAAAGCTGCTGCTGTATCAGTAGTAAAATATGGATTCCCCGTACCCCCACTCAGAATAACTACCTTTTTCCTTTCCAGGTCTTTGCGCACCTTTTCCAGGTCAAAGAGATGAACAACTCCCTTCACTTCCAATGCACTGTAGAGGGAAGAAGGAATGCCTGCCAGGTTAAGGAAACTTTTTAGCGCCATACCATTGACAATGGTAGACATCATGCCCATATAATCGGCTGTGTAGCGGTCAATACCCCCGGCAGATAAAGAGGCTCCTCTTATTACATTTCCTCCGCCCACTACTACCCCAATTTCTACGTTTAACTTAAAGCCTTCCTTTATTTCACGGGTAATAAATTGCAAGGAATTGCAACTGATAGGAGAATCTTCTTCGGAAAAGAAATCACCGCTTAATTTCAGCAGAATACGAGAGTACCTTTGCATTTTACCTGTCCATCCTCCAGAAGGTTATCCACCAGACACCTGAAGATAAAACGGAGACCTGGCAGACAGGATTCATTCCGACCTAACATCAGAAGAGAGAGCAAATTTATACCACTCTCCTTCAAAATCCCGTACTTCACCTGCTAGTAGTATAAATCACCACTACTCTTCTTCCCCTAATTGGTAGCGGATGAATCTTTTAACCCGAATGTTTTCTCCCAGCTTACCAATTACAGATTCCACGTACTCTTTAACGGTAAGCCCAGAGTCTCTTATGAAAGGCTGCTCCATCAAGCAGACCTCGGAAAAAAACTTTTCCAACTTGCCCTGTGCAATCTTCTCCTGTACCTGGGGAGGACGATTGGCAAACTGGGAAAGGTAGATTTGTTTCTCTTTTTCTATTATTTCCTGCGGTATTTCTTCCCGCGAAACGTATCTGGGAGAACTGGCAGCAATCTGCATGGTAATGTTTTTTACCAGTTCTTTGAATTCTTCTGTCCTGGCCACAAAATCGGTTTCACAGTTAACTTCCACCAGGACTCCTATCTTTCCTCCAAAATGTATATAAGAGGCAATTAGACCTTCCCTGGTGCTCCGCTGGCTCTTTTTGCGAGCTATATCCATGCCCTTCTTTCTCAAGACCTCTACGGCCTTCTCTATATCACCATTTGCCTCTTCCAGGGCTTTTTTACACTCCAAAACCCCTGCACCGGTTTTCTCTCTTAATTCCTTTACTTTCTGTACATCACTTTTCATCTTTTTCTTCCTCTTTCTCTTTCTTCTCTTCTGCTACTATTTCTTCTTTCCCCTCTTCTTCCTCATCCTCCTCTACCTCACTCTCTTCCTCTACTTCTTCCCTCTTCTCTGCCTCTTCCTCTTCCCCACCTGCAAAAGCTTCCAAATTCTCCTTCAAACCTCCCTCTTCCAGACCTTCTATGATTTTATCAGCAATAGCTGAGGTTATAAGCGCAATGGATTTTATGGCATCGTCATTTGCCGGGATAGGATAATCCACATCATCCGGGTCACAATTGGTATCCAGCATAGCAACTATGGGAATACCTATATTTTTAGCTTCTCTTACCGCGTTATCTTCTCTTTTCGGATCAACGATAAAAAGCGCGTCGGGTAATTCCTCCATATCCAGAATCCCCAGAAGATTTTTCTCCAGTTTGGCTCTCTCTTTCTGTAAAGAGCTACTTCTTTTTTAGTAAGGAGATTCAGGATTTCTTCGTCCATCTGCATTAACTCTTTTAACCTGGCAATACTTCGCCTAATAGTTTCAAAATTTGTCAGTGTCCCTCCCAGCCATCGTTCCGTGGCATAGAACATCCCGCAACGGACCGCCTCGTTTCTAATAATCTCCTTAGCCTGTTTCTTTGTGCCCACGAAGAGAACTTTTCCCCCTCTGCGTGCAATATCTTTTAGGAATTCTCCGGCTTTTTCCAGTTCTTCCAGGGTTTTGGGGGTTTTGGTAAGATCAATTATATGAATACCTTCCCTTTTCCCATAAATGTACTTCTCCATTTTTGGGTTCCAGCGGCGAGTTACATGTCCAAAGTGTACTCCCGCTTCAAGAGCATCAGATAAAGAAATCATGGGCATTTTTTTCTCCTCCTTAAAAAGTGACAGTATTATACCATAAGATAAGAAAAAAGATAAGATGGAGGCTAACTTTTGTTCTTGCTACTTTACTGCCTTTCAAAAAATAAAATAAATGGTTTGCACGCGCTAAATGTATGGATGATATTCCACCTTTTTTATAAAAATGAATATCCTTGTTTTCGCGCTTCTTATGGCTATAGAATTTCCTGCACTGCCTGGATTACTTTTTTAGCAGAGGGAATAGCTTCTTCTTCCAGAACCGGGCTCATGGGAATGGGTACATCAGGCGTGGTAATTCTTTTTACCGGAGCGTCCAGGTCATCGAAACACTCTTCTATAATCCTGGTAACTATTTCCGCTGCCATTCCGCAGTAACGATAGCCTTCCGAAACTACCACTGCCTTGTTAGTCTTCCGCACGGAATCAGCTATTAAATCCATGTCCAGGGGCTTCAATGTTCTGGGGTCAATAACTTCACAGGAAACCCCTTCCTTTTCCAGGGCCTCTGCTGCTTCCAGTGCCACGTGCAGCATTCTCGAGTAGGCTATAATGGTAACATCTTCCCCTTCCCGCTTTATTTCCCCTTTTCCCAGTGGTATGAGATATTCTTCTTCCGGCACCTCCCCTTTCATTCCGTACAACATCTTATGCTCTATGAAAACAATAGGATTATCATCGCGTATAGAACTCTTCAGTAATCCTTTAGCATCGTAGGGTGTCGCGGGCATAACTACATACAAACCAGGCATATGTACGTACCAGGCTTCCAGGCTCTGCGAGTGATGTGCAGCAATTCCTCTTCCCGCTCCACCTTGCGTCCTAAGAACCATAGGCACTTTGCTTTTACCGCCAAACATATACCTCATCTTGGCTGCCTGGTTGACCATCTGATCTGTGGCCTGCGTGGAAAAATCTATGTACATTATCTCAGCTATCGGCCTCATTCCAGTCAATGCAGCCCCTGTAGCTAACCCGGCAATGGCCGCCTCGGAAATTGGCGTATCCTTTACCCGGTCTTCTCCGAACATTTTGTAAAGCCCATCAGTAACTTTGTAAGCTCCTCCATAAATAGCCACATCTTCTCCCAGGATAAACACACGTTCATCCCTCTTCATTTCTTCAATAAGTGCCTCTCTCAAAGCCTCTCTATAGGTAATTTCTCTCATATCGCCTCCCACATAACCTGTCTCCGGGGTTATCCCGGCGCCGATAAAATCCTAAAACTATTTTACTACGTACACATCCTTGTCCAGCTCTTCTACAGGCGGATAAGGACTTTCAAGAGCAAACTTCTCTGCCTCATTAGTTTCTTCTTCCACCTCTTCTTCTATCTTCCGCAATTCTTCCTCCGTGGCCACTCCCTCTGCAATTAACCTCTTCCAGAAACTCTGTATAGGATCTCTCTTTCTCCAGTAATTTTCTTCTTCTTTTGTACGATATACACCACGTGGATCACTACGGGAATGTCCCTGGTAGCGGTAGGTGCGGCATTCCAGGAGAGTAGGGCCTCCTCCCTTCCTGGCTTTTTCCACTGCTTTCCGGGTGGCTTCCCTGACCGCTATAACATCCATGCCATCCACTGCTTCTCCCGGTATATTGTAAGCACAACCTTTCTTGTAAAGCTCCTGCACCGCGGATGCCCTTTCCACAGAAACACTCATCCCATAAAGGTTATTTTCGATTATGTAGATTACCGGTAATTTCCAGAGTGAGGCCATGTTGAGGGATTCGTGAAACACGCCGTTGTTTGTAGCCCCATCTCCGAAGAAACATAGACAAACCTGGTCTGTTCCCCTGAGTTTAATAGCATAGCCGGCTC
This sequence comes from Caldisericota bacterium, assembly GCA_013152825.1. GTDB lineage: Bacteria > CAIJMQ01 > CAIJMQ01 > JAADFP01 > JAADFP01 > JAADFP01. Next base: position 12,017 of record JAADFP010000098.1, read on the forward strand.
CCGTGGCCACCGGGATATTACTGGCCACAATGCCGGTAGCTCCCAGGTTGCCCTTGGTTACATCCGCAATATGCATGGATCCGCCTCTTCCCTTGCAGTAACCAGTAGCCTTCCCACAAAGTTCAGCCAGCATATATTTTAACTTCCCTCCTTTTGCCAGGCAGTGTCCATGCCCCCTGTGTGTCGAGGTTATATAATCATCCTCCCTTATCACAGAAATAGCGCCCACTGCCACTGCTTCCTCTCCCATATAAACATGGGAAGCTCCTTTTATGATATTCCGGGCCAGCAGCTCCCATACTTTTTCTTCAAAGTAACGAATCTCCAGCATCTGTTTCAAAAGGGAGAGAAGCTCCTCTTTTGTCTCTTTAAAAGGCATCGTTTACCTCCTTCATAATGGTTCTTCCATCTATCTTACTCTGGCTTTATTATAACTTTTAACCCTTCCCCTTTTTCC
>JAADFP010000099.1 GCA_013152825.1 Caldisericota bacterium
GGACAATGCCTGGAGAAACTCGGAAAATCCTACGAGGCAGCTCTGGAATATCAAAAAGTGGTAGAAAATTATCCTCGCTATCCCAAGCTGGAAGAAGTGGCCAGGAGGGAGAAAGCAATCGCCGACAGGCTTTTCGCAGGAAAAACAACAGGAGTATTACCCCGCGCCAAAGAATTTCTTACCCTGACTCGCTGGGAGAAAGCAGCAAAGATTTACGGTTTCCTTCTGAAAAATTTCCCTTACTGGAAGGAGGCGGATCGCATAAAATTCCGTATGGGAGAATCCTTTCTCAAGGCTGAAAAATATGAGAAAGCAATAAAGGAATTCACCGAATTAACCCAGGACTACCCCAATTCTCCCCTGGTAGAAGAAGCCTACTACCAGATAGCCTTGACTGAGGTAAAGAGAAGCGAGAAATCTCCCTACGATGCAGAACTTAAAGAAAAGGCAGAAAGAGCCCTGCGGGATTTTATCTATCAGCACCCTTCTTCTACCTTCCGCAAAGAAGCTGAGGAGAAACTTTCCTCCCTGAGAGAAAAATGGGCCTGGGAAACCTACAAGGTAGCAAAATTCTATGAGAAAAATGCGGATTATCTTGCTGCATTGATATATTACCAGGAAGTAACTAATAAATTCCCTGATACTACATGGGGCAAAGCAGCGAAAAGTAAAATAAAATGGTTAAAAGAGCTTGGTTATTCCTTGCCATCTTCCTGAGCGGGTGTGCCACTTACCAGTCATTGCCTGTTTCGGACATTGGCATAATAAGCATAGGTAATTTTTCAAACCTAACTTTTCAAACCTAACCTATGAAAGCGGCGTCGCCGCCGTACTGAAAAAAAAGCTGGCTAAGGAAGCATCCTCCTGGGGGGTAAAGATAGGCGCCTCAGACCGCGTTCTAAGCGGAGAAATAGTAGAAATCGATTATCAGCCTCTTCTCTACGGCGAAAACAATAAAATTGTGGGGCTAAAAGCAAAAATAAAGGTAAAAGCCGAATTGCGGGAAAAAGGGAAAGCAGTATGGGAAAAAGAGTTTGGCGAAGAGGTGGTCTCTTTTCTCCAGGGAAGCTGGAAAGAACCGCGGAGCGAACTGCTGGATAGATTATGCTGCTGGATAGATTATGCGAAAAGGTAGCACGAAAAATAATATTCTATATCCGTTATGAGCCATCCAATAGATATTCCCGCTAAAGTATTCCAGAGTAAATCCAAGTTTGTGCTCTTCTGGGGAGAGGAAGATTTTTTAAAGGAAGAAGCCCTTAAAGCTATCAAGCATGAAATAAAATCCCCCCTATTCAACTGGAAAGTACTCAATGGGGAAGAAACCAACCAGCGGGAATTTCTTTCCTACTTAATTTCTTACCCGTTCTTTTCCTCCTGGAAGGTCCTGGTAATTAAAAGAGCAGAAAAGGCCACAGCTTCTTTACTAAAGGGGATAAAGGAAATACTTCCCAGAATTCCTGCTTCAGTAAAAATAATCGTTGTAGTAGGAAAGAACAAAGAGAAATGGGAAAAAACCTTTCCCCAGATTAACCAGATAAAATTTTCTCCCCTGAAAGAACCCCAGATCCTGATATGGATCAAAGATACCTTGAAAAGAGAAGGAAAAGAAATAGATGCGGAAGCCTTGAGACTGCTTTTCGAGATGAACAGAGGCAATCTTTATGCTCTTCATAATGAAATAGAGAAACTTGTTAATTTTACGGGAGCAAGGAATAAAATAACGGTAAAAGATGTAGAAATAGTGACTTCCGAAGGCAAAGAGGTTTCCCTTTACAACCTTATACTTTGTCTCCTGGTAAATGACCTGCCAGGGGCGATAAAGGAATGGCAGCGTCTAAGACTGGAAGGAGTATCTCCTTTCTCACTTATCGGCCTGCTCACCTGGGAATTAAGCAGGATTGGATACTTCAAGGAAGAGGTTGAAGCACGGGTGTCCCCCTATTCTCTCTTTCAAAAATACAGGATCTGGCGAGGAGAGTGGCAAAAGGCTTATCGAGATATAGTAAAAATGTGGTCATGGGAAAGACTTAAGAAATCTTACTTCCTTCTTCAGGAGCTGGACATGCAGCTAAAAAGTGGATACCCTCACTCGCCTCTCATAGAACTTTTCTTTTACCGGTTTGTCAGGAACCGGGCCTAGTTGCATCATATAAAAATCTATCTAAACTTCTGCGCATCTTCACCTTTATCCTTTCCCTGCATTTTCCACCCTAACCATCTGCATCAATCTGTTCTGAATTCTAAGCAGCCTGCCCTGTGGTGCAGGCAGGATTTCCCTCGTGGTAAGATTTAATATCTTTTTCATTGGGAACATCCTTTCTCTTTCCTGACTGCTCCCTTAAAAATTTAATAGAGAAAGAAGACTTTCCCAAAATGCGGTGGACTTGTACAACCTTTTGACAAAGATTGATAATGTGATATATTGATTTTTGGAAAGAGAGGAGGTGAGAAATAATGGCGGGGTACATCGGAAGTTCAGAGGCTTCACCTTGATTGAGCTCCTAGTGGTCATTGCTATCATTGCAATTCTTGCTGCCATGCTTCTGCCAGCCTTGCATAAAGCAAGAGAAAAAGCAAGGGAATCTGTATGTAGAAACAATTTGAAGCAGTGGGGACTTGCGCTCATAATGTATACAAATGAGTATGATGAGTGGTTTCCTGGGGACTGTCACATATACTACAGCGCCACACTTACAAGCTATAAAAGGCCTGATCGTATATACAGAGAGGGCTCTTCTGTGGGAAGTTCTATACGGGAAACACTTCAGAGCTACGGTTTAGCCCGTAATAACTTCTATTGTCCTTCTTGCCCTGGTTATAATACAGATAACAACTGGGAAATGACAGGATATCTTACTTCTATGGGATATTCCCTTTTTACAAACATGGCTGAAACCGCTCTGGGCCCTACTTTTCATCCTCCGACAAAAATGTCACGTTCAAACTCTCAATGGGTATTAATGGCTGACTTGGTATTCGATAGTTCAACACTCCCTGATTTTTGGTTTTCCAACCATTCCATGACTCACTCTACCCAACCTATTGGAAGTAACATTCTTCATGTTGGTGGAGATGTTAAGTGGCTATCGTGGGAAAAACAGAGTCACCAATACTATGTAACAAATACAGGGCACTGGCGATTCTACGGAGAATAAAGCAATCTCTAAATTCCCATCTTTTAGGGATAATGTCTTAAAATCCCTGTAAAAAGAGGAGAGCCTCATGGTAAAATTAAAGGTAACAAAAAGAAAGAAGGTCGCCTATTTTAATTTTTTCTCTCCTTTTAGAGAAGATTTTTCGTGATGCAACTCGCGGGTTTGAAAAAAGTTCTCCACTCTGTTAATATATGCACTTGTTTTGGGGTAACCAATGAGTATGTATATTGTAAGAAAAAGGAGGAGGTAGATAATGGCCGAAGAACTGCTTACCAAAAGTCTAAAGTGTGGGAAAAGAATCTATCATTTTAACCTTAAAAAGACTACCGGAGGTAACAAATACCTGGATATTGTGGAAATAAGGCCTCAGGGAGATACGCGAGAAAAAGATAGAATAGTGATATTTGAGGACCATATCGAGGAGTTCATGAGCACCCTTAGTGACATGGCTTCAAATCTCCTGGAAGAGGAAAGCCCTGAAGATTCCCAATAAGGGGTGAAAAGAATAAGAATCCTTCATCTTGTATCCACTCTTGATATTGGTGGAGTTCAGAAACAGATTGTAGAGGTAGTAAAAAGGCTGGAGGGGGAAAGTTTTGCCAATTACGTGGGGAGCTTTTCCTCCGGGCGTGTAGAAGAGTTTTTAAGAAAAGCGAATATCCCTGTGATGCTTTTTCGCCGGGATTTTCGCTTTGACCCTTTTCTTCCTCTCCGAATTGCTGCCTACCTGAAAAAAGAGAAGATAGACATTCTGCATACCTACCTTTTTACTGCCAACACCTGGGGAAGATTGGGCGGCATTATTGCCCGCACCCCAGTACTGGTAGCCTCGGAAAGGAATGCCATTCCCTGGAAAAACTTTTTTCACATACTCCTGGATTCTGTCTTGAGCTTCCCCACTTCCCGCATTATTGCCTGTTCATATGCAGTTAAGGATTTAAACCAGAAAAAAGGCTTTATTAAGGGGGAAAAGATAAAAGTAATCTACAATGGTATAGACACAGAGAAATTTATTCCCGGCGATAAAAAAAAGATGCGGCAAAAACTTAACCTGCCTCAACAAGCTTTTATCGTGGGAAGCGTGGGAAGACTGCACTGGTGTAAAGGGTTCTCCTATCTCCTGCGGGCAGTAAGTCTGCTCCAGAATGCATATCCAAACCTCTACCTTATGATAGTGGGAGAGGGTGAGGAACACAATAATTTAGAAAAATTAGCCACACGACTCAACCTCAGGAAAAGAATAATTTTTACCGGGGAAGTAGAAGAAACTTTGCCTTTTATCCAGAGCTGGGATGTGGGAGTATTTCCTTCTCTTTACGAAGGATTTGGCATCAGCATTGCAGAGGCCATGGCCTGTGGTATTCCAGTAATTGCTTCCAGAACCGGCGGAATACCCGAAGTGATAGGAGCAGCAGGAATTATAGTAGAAAGAAAACATCCCCGCCAGCTGGCAAAAGCCATAGAGCAGGTGATAAATTCTCCTTCCCTGCGAGCAACACTGGGGAAAGAGGGCAGGGAAAGAATAAAGAATCACTTTTCCCTCTCCAGAACAGTAAACGAATGGGCTAACCTCTACCTTGCCCTCTACCAGAAGAGAATTAGACAGGGAAATCCCCGTTGACAAAAAGATTACTTATCCCCTGCCAGAAATTCATTTACTTCTTCCTGGCTAAGAAAGCGATATTCTCCCGGCTTTAGCTTCCCCAGTTTAAAAGGTCCAATTTTTATCCTCTTTAACCTGGTAACCGTGTAACCAAGCGCAGAAAACATTCGCTTGATTTCCCTGTATCTTCCTTCCTGGATAGTGAGTTTAATCCAGGCTTTGTTTTTATCTTTTTTCACCATAACTGCCCGGGCTGGCAGAGTCATACCATCTTCCAGCCGGACACCTTTTCTTATCTGTTCTAAATCTCTCCGGGAAGGAATTCCCGAGAGCTCTACAATATAAGTTTTAGAAATTCCATAGCGGGGATGAAGCAGGATATTTGCAAACTCGCCGTCATTGGTAAAAATGAGCAACCCTTCAGCATCAAAATCAAGCCGTCCCACCGGGAAAACACGGGTAGGCATATTCTCAAGCAGGTCAGCTACTGTTTTTCTCCCCTGGGGGTCATACAGGGTAGTGATACAGTAGCGGGGCTTGTAAAGCAGGAGATAAATTTTTTCCGGCAGGGTAATAACCTTCCCTTCAACCTCAATTCTCTGTATCCCCGGGTCTGCCTTTGTTCCCAGAATGGTAACCACTTCCCCATCCACTTTTACTTTCCCCTCTTTAATCAGCTCCTCTGCTCTTCTACGGGAAGCTATTCCCGCCCGGGAAATAATTTTTTGTAAACGTTCTTTCATTTACTCATTCATCTTTCAAACCCCAAGTCCAAAACCTTCCGAAGGAATCCCGCACCCCGATACATATCGGGGCTTCTGGACAAACCCAAAAACTTCCTCCAGGAAACCAGGTAACCGGGATTACCAAGATACCAAGAGACAAATTCACTACTCACCTATTCACTTATTAACTACTCACTACCCCTTCCCTCACTACTATCTACTCGCTACTAACTACTCCCCCCAGTCTAACGTCTACAGTCTCTGGCCTACAGCCTAACCTCCCAGCAGTCCTTTTATCTTTTGTGCCAATGACTTATCTAATTTTGCCCTAATCTGCACCCCATTCTCCCGGGATAGCTCATTCAACACTTCCCCCTGCTGATAGATTTCGTTGAGCAGGAATAGTTTATCCTGGGGAAGGAAAATCTCCAATTCTTCCCTGGAATCCTTGAGTGTCTCCACTATCCTTGCTTTTAATTCCTCTAATCCTTCCCCGGTGAGTGAACTGACCAGCACGGATTCCGGGTATTCCCTCTGCAGCCTCCTTTTTTCCCAGGGATTGAGAAGGTCAATCTTGTTAAAAATTTCTACCATGGGTTTGTCCAGGACTCCCAGTTCTCCCAATATTTTTTTCACGGTCTTTATCATCTCTTCTTTTTCCGTACTGGAAGCATCCACTACATGCAGCAGAAAAGTGGCATTGACTGTTTCCTCCAGGGTAGCTTTGAAGGAAGCCAGAAGTTCAGTAGGAAGGCGACGGATAAATCCTACTGTATCGGTAAGAATGACCATCTGACGGTTAGGCAGATACAGTTTTCTCATGCGTGTATCCAAGGTCATAAATAGCTTGTTTCCCGCCGGGAGGTGGGAACGGGTAAGCGCATTGATAAGACTGGTTTTCCCAGCATTAGTGTATCCTACGATTGCACCCAGGGGCAAGCCAAATTTCCTCCTCCTTCTCCCGATATTCTCCCGGTGACGGAGTAGTTTGGCCAGCTTTTTTTCCAATCTTTTGATCTTTACCTGTATTTTCCTGCGGTCATATTCTAACTGCCTTTCTCCTGGTCCACGCGTGCCAATGCCACCTCCCAGGCGAGAGAGCTCCTTGCCTTTGCCAGTAAGCCGGGGAAGAAGGTATTTAAGTTGTGCCAGCTCCACTTCTATTTTGCCTTCTTCCGTATGCGCATGTTGGG
>JAADFP010000100.1 GCA_013152825.1 Caldisericota bacterium
CAACATGTCTGGCTACGCCGGAGGAGGGGAAAAGGGCAGTTGCTTTGTGTATAGCAGGGGAAAAGTCTGTAGTATCTAACAGAGTTATCAAGTTATAATCAAACTGGGTAATATTGTTAGGAGCAAAGAAATCAGTGAGGAGGAGAAATGAGGCAAAATATTCCGGTTCTCTTGAAAGCTGAGGTAGTGGTGGTGGGTGGTGGCCCGGCAGGAATATGTGCGGCTATCATGGCTGCCCGGGGTGGAGCAAAAGTTGCCTTAATTGAGCGCTGGCCCATACTGGGAGGGCAGTCTACTATGGCCCGGGTGTGTATGTGGCATACTTCTGACCGCAAAAAAGAGGTAATCCTGGGGCTTACCAGGGAATTTGTAGAGCGGCTCAAGGTTTACGATGGAGTGCAGCAATTACCTGATTTCCCCCACAGGTACGAAACTTACTTATTCAGCAACGAATGGATAAATATCGTTTATGACCAGATGATAAGAGAGTGTGGCATCAGGGTTTTGTGTTACACTCCCTGCGTGGGCATCTTGAAGTCAGAACGTAAGCTTGAAGCCATAGTAGTAGGCAGCAAAATGGGACTGCGCCAGGTGCAGGGAGATATTTTCGTGGATGCTACCGGAGACGGGGACGTGGGTTTTTTTTCTGGATGCGAAACCATGGTGGGCAGGGAAAGCGACGGGAAAGTGCAGGGGATGACCGTCGTGGCCGGATTTTCCGGGCTGGACAGATCCCGCCGTAAGGAAATTGAGGAAGCCCATGGTCCCATATTCAAGTTGATGGATAAATTCTGCCAGCAGGGAAAACTTCCTTCTCATGGGCCGCATTGGTTCGGTGGCAATTTTATCTGGAAATGGCCGGGAACCCTCATTGCCTGTATTGATGGAAACCCTCTAAGTGAGGAAGACCTCACCCGGGCTACGATGGAAGCCCGTGCCAAGCTGCCGAAATTCCTGAGCTTCTTCCGGGAGTACTGGCCAGGATGTGAAAAGCTCGAGCTGGCCTGGACAGCCCCTTCTATTGGCATACGTGAATCGCGCCGGGTGCGTGGACTATATACCTTTACTGCTGAAGACATATACAAAAAACGAAGTTTTCCCGATGCCATCGGTCATGGATTCTGGATGGTAGATATTCACGACCCGGAAGGCTCCGGACGAACTACCTGGATGGATAAAAGTACCTATCTTGAGCCGGGGACAACCTACCAGATTCCTTACCGCATACTTGTTGCCCGGGATATGGACAACCTTCTCATAGCAGGGCGGTGTGCCTCTGCCACCCACGAAGGTATGGCTGGGTTGCGGGTGCAGTCTCATTGCCATCTGATGGGGCAGGCAGCGGGTGCAGCCGCAGTGTTGAGTCTTGAACAAAATATTTTGCTGGCCAACATTGACGTTACTAAACTTCAGAGACGATTGGTAGATAGCGGGGTCTTTATTGATGAGAAGAGAGTGAAAAATGCCCGGCAATCATAGAGTATTGCTTAGTTAAATTATATGTGGAGATAAACCGATAAGGAGCTGGAAGATGAAAGGAAGTGAGATAGTAAAAGAAAAGCGGCAGTTTTTTAGAAACCTTTTCAATTTTGACGGTCCCTCCCCCGGATATGCGCTTCGTGTGGAGCCTCCCACGGTAGATGAGGTTAAGCTTCTAAGTTCGGATGGTATTGAGGACCGGGCGCAGATGGGTAAAAGCATGCTGGAGTATGATATCAGGTGCCTGAGGGAAATCGGTGATGACCGGGTGCCTATGCTGTGGGCATGGAGTGGAACCGAGGTTTTTGCCGCAGCTTACGGATGCCCGGTTCACATTACTCTGGATGGAGCCCCTTTTGCCCTTCCTTTATTAGGCATTAGAATTAATCTAAATCTCATAATACTCTATATTGGATTAGGAACTGTTACCCTCCGAACTGGATGAGCTCGATTGAGGAGTAATCCTTCACGTCTGAGATACTTTCTTCCTGGCTTCTATTTATTATTTATGGAAGTGGGCATCCTGAACCTGATGCCAGAGAGCTATTGCCTCCTGTGCGGTCTCGCCTTCGTGAAGAGAGGGAATAAAAATTAGGTTGCCTTTTTTCTTCAAAGGAGCAAGTACCCTCTGGAAGTAATCCCGAAGAGACTCTTTTTCCTCTCTTTTAACCGTGCCATAGTAAACCTTACCCCATGCAGAAATCTTAGTTATGGTATCTTCCCATTCATACATCTCGGGATTACCAAAGTTGATTCCTTTAACCTCTGGAATCTTTAAGAGTGGCTCGAGAAGATGATGTCCATCTCCACAAAAATGTATCCATCCACCAAAAGGAGCAAGACTTCTTTGAAGAAACGGAAGCACACGGGATAACAAGTTCGGTGAGAGAAGGGTGGTAGTATCTTCGCAAGAGCGCACACCACATCCAGACATATAGAGATTGCCACTGTGGTAGCCCTTTGAAGATGATTCTCCAATCCAGGATTTAAGCTCTAACGATGCTTTCTGGTAGACATAACAGGTAAGTGTAAGTAGATGCTGAACAAAATTTGGGTCATCATAAAATTCGGTAAAAATTCTATCTCCCAGGACTAAATGCGCCAGGTCAAAAACACCCTGTGTATCTGGAAGATAAATCCTGACCGCTGTCCCACTCAATTTTTCTTTATAAAATTGAATATATCTTTTACATTCTGGAAGTAACCCTTTTTCACAAACAGGCTCCAGCTCTTCAGGAGTTAACCTATAAATCTGCTCTTTTGTAAGATGTTCTCTGATCCAGGGCATCTTATCAGGAAATACTTCCTCTCTCAATCCAAAAACAGAAACCAGAAATCCCGTTCCAAAATTTACCCGCACCGAGGGAACAGCATCCGATTTACCCTGTAATATTCCCAAAATTTCCCAGAGTTGTTCGTAAAGCATCTTCTCGGGAGAAAAGAAACACTCTTCCAGATTATAAGTGGGATAATTATTCCTCTCAGGAATAGCTTCGCTTACCAGAAGAGGTAAGTAGTCGGGTTCTTTTCCTTCCCAGACACATTTCTGTCTCTCTTTTCCTCTATTTAATACTTCCAGGTCAGTTTCTTCTTCCAGGATTGAGAGAACATCATCAAGAGGCACTTTCTCTTTCATTGTATTTTCTCCTTTTTTCGCTTACCCCATATTGCACTTAAGAGTATTCCCAGGGAGGAGTTGCCATAACTCTCTCTGGTAAAGGTACTGGACATTTCAGCAAAGGGTTATTTGTTTCTCCCATTTTATGCAATCAATTTCTTTCTCATTTCTTTAAGTATTCTATCGTATTCAGACAACCTTAGCAGATTTTCTCTCTCCAGTGGGTCATCAATAATATCAGAGAGATACTCAAAAGATCGTCTCTTATTGTAGTAACCTCTTCTTCTAAAGAACTCCTTAGAAATATTTATGCTGTTAAGTGTGGCACACTGGGGAGCAGTGCAGAAACAATTGGTGAAGCGCACTCCCTCCTCGGCCCGCCTGTTTATATTGGGAGTTCTTACGTCTGCACCGCAACATTCTAAATGTCTTCCTGTATTATGAGTCATAATATGTAATACATTAATTCTTTTCATTACCTGACCTGCTCCTCTCTATCAATTATAACTGCTATTATAACTATCTATATCCGAGAAGACAATACCTGCTTGCGTCCCGAAATCTCATTAGGAGTCAATAGATTAGGAATTGAATATAGGAAAAGAAAGAAAGCACAAGATAATGAGAAAATTAAGGGCAAAGAAGGATGGAAAGGGACAAAAAAGAGGAAGGAACAAGGAGGCCATACTCTCCCTTTTTTTAATTCATAATATAGTTGACGTAGTAGTTGACAAAACTAAAATTATATGTTATATTTATATTATTATAAAACACGGAAGTAAAGGATCAAACTATACTGCTTCCTCTCTATTGCAGAATCAAGGAGAAACATCTGTCCCATCCTATATCAGAGTCCATCATGAGTAATCTTAATGGAGAGAGATGCCGTATTCTGACCTATGATTTTGAAAACTCTAAATATTTACCGGAGAGTAAGAGAATTAGGGGAGTGAAGAGTTGTGAGTTATGGTTTTTTTGATAATAGTCGGG
>JAADFP010000101.1 GCA_013152825.1 Caldisericota bacterium
GCAATCCTGACCGCATTGCTGAATTGAGGGCTAAACAGCGTAGCGAAGAGGAGGAATTGCAGGAAATACAAAAGCAGATTGAGAAAAAAGCTAAATCTCCGAAAGGATTACTCGACTTAAATACTGCCACGGCAGAAGAGCTTCAATCTATTAAAGGAATTGGCCCCGTGCTTGGGAAGAGAATTGTTGCGGGACGTCCCTATAAAACCGTAGATGATTTAATCAAGATAGAGGGCATAGGACATAAAAAATTAGAGCAGATTAGGCCTTACGTTACAGTAGGGAAATAGCAGGGGAAGCATCTCCACTAACTATCTTTCTCTCCTCCCTCCTTATAATTGCACCTGTGTAAGCCCCGATGTAAACCTTATAGTTAGTAGCGAGTAGATAGTAGTTAGTAGCGAGGGCAGGGGAAGTAGTAGGTAGTAAGCAGTGAGTTGGTATCCTGGTAATCCCGGTTACCTGGTTTCCTGGGGGAGTTTTCAAGGATGTTGGGCTTCGTAGAAATGATAAAAAGCAAGCAGCCCGCCCCGACGTTACATCGGGGCGCAGGTGGGTATCCGGGAAAATAAAGCATGAAAAGGTGATATTATGTGTATGTGTTCATGATATAGATTCCTGCTTTCGCTCCCCTCGACACATGTCGGGAGGACAGGCAGGAATGACGGATGTGAATATGTGCAAAGGTTTCAACATCTCGAACGCATCCTGAGCCAGGAGGGTTATGGTGCGATGCAGTCGTCCACCGACATGCCGGCCAGGGTAAATGGGCCGGGCAGTTTAGCCATCGCTAAGTTGGAGGGCCTGGACAAGCTGGAAAGAATCAAGGCAGGTTTTGTCAACTAATTACCACTAGTTATTCTTCTCTGAAATCTTTTTATAGGTCTCGGGGCGCCTATCAGCGAGCATATCCTTTTTAAAATCACGGTCTCCTGGCAAGGTCAAATCGCCTATTATACGCGGTTTATCTAAATCCAATTCAGCCGTAGCCACACCAATTCTGTACCCCATCTCACTTATGATTAGACCATCCGGGCAGACTATACCGCTTCGGCCCTGTATCATGCCCGGCCGCCAGGCCTTCTCATCCGGGACGCCGTAAGAAGAAGAGACTAAATAAATGCCGTTATCTATGGCCCGGCTGCGCAGGATCGCTTCCCAGGCTACTTCTCCCCAGCCGATCTGGATATGGGGCCAGAAGATGATTTCTGCACCTTTTAAGGCCAGCACCCGGGCGCTTTCGGGAAAACTATTGTCATAGCAAATCATTATACCTATCCGACCAAAATCCAGGTTAAATACATTAAATTCATCTCCAGGCACAACGCCCTTATTACGTTCTTCCCGGGTACAGTGAACTTTATAATATTGACCGAATAACCTACCCCCTCTGTCAATCACCAGGGCTACGTTTCTGATGATACCTTCACATCGTCCTAAGACAGGGGCAATTATATACATTTCATATTGTCTGGCAATTTGAGAAAGTTCCTCTAATACTGACCCTGGGCCGGGTATATCCTCAGCCTGCTGGTTATAATCATATCTGTCATTATTTATACCCAAGGTAGTGAATATCTCTCCCAGGCAGACGATATCGGACCTGCGCTCACCCGCAATTTTGACCCACTTGAGCGCCTTCTCTAAGTTTTTCTTTTTTATCTGCTCCAGGGATGTATCTTCAGAGTAATCAGGTGCCGGCAACTGAATACTGCTGACCGTTACCTTGCGGCTCATCTGTTATCTCCTCGTTAACCTTTCAACTATATTTTAATCTCTTCAGCATCAAGACCGATTGCCCTCTTAAGATTTTTATTAACTCTGGGTAGCAAAATCTTTCTTGTTTTGTCATTAAAGCCTCTAAACCTTTCCATGAGAAGCTCCTGAGCTTTCCTTCCCATCTCATGAAATGGCTGATGGAGCATGGCCGTGAAAGATATCAGGGGAAGGATTTTCTATAACGTCAAATGAGGCAAGAAAAATATTCTCCGGTTTTAGTTCAGATATAGCCATGTTATTCCTCGGAATTATAGCACGTTCATCTCTCCTTAGCAAAATTTTCGACGACGAGGTAGCAATAAATGGTGTAAATTATGAAAAGAGAAAAAGGTGCTAAAAATCTTTCACTATTTCAAATTCAAAAGTAGAGTAGAAATAGAGCAAATGTTTGATACATTTAAAATACCCTGGAGGCGGATAGAACTTATATGAGAAATGATTATTCTATGGAAGGTTGGATGTTTATAAATTACCGTTCTTGCCTGTATTATTCATCGCTTGATAGAAAAAGACCTTTTAAGTAAATATAGCCCTCTAGATGTACTTCTGCACTTAAGCAAATATAGGAAGGCGAAGTCAACACAATGGATAAACCTTGAAATACCTAAACAAACAAGAATATTAATGGAAGCTCTTTCTCTGCCTATTAGTTAAAATTTAGGAAGTTAGGGGTTAATTATACAGAGACTTCCACCAGAATTTAATAGGGCCTAATGAGATTTTAGGGATAAAGTTTTGATCCCCGGTGCATTCCGTTACTTGATTCTGCCTTTTTCCTGGACGATTTTACCCTCTACAATAACCCACTCGAATTTACCCTTAAGCCTATTTCCCAGGAAGGGCGTGTTGTAAGAGAGAGATTCCAATTCATCTTTGCTAACCAGCCATTCTACTTTGGGATTAAAAATACTTAAGGAAGCCAATTTACCGGGAGAGAGCTCGCCTCCGGGAAGATGGAAAATTTTGGCCGGCGTAAAACTCATTGCTTTTACCATTTCCAGGGCAGAAATATTACCCGTCTCTACCAATTGCGTAAACAGGGCAGAAAAGCTAATTTCCAGACCTATCATGCCAAAGGGTGCTTCTAAGAAATCATATTCTTTCTCGGTAGAAAGATGAGGAGCATGGTCAGTGCTGATAGCATCTATGACCCCCTCTTTTAACCCTTTCAGGAGCGCCTGTCTATCTTCCTCGCTTCTTAAAGGAGGATTTACTTTTGTATTGGTATCGAAGTTTAAAACCGCTTTATCCGTAAGTAATAGATGGTGCGGAGTAACCTCGGCCGTAACTTTTACCCCGCTTTCTTTTGCTTCTCTTATATATTCCACGCTTCTCTGGCAGGAAACATGGGCTATGTGTATTTTTGCTCCGGTAAGGCGTGCTAACTCTAAGTCCCTCTTAACCATCCCTGCTTCTGCCTCAGAAGGAATACCGGGGAGCCCAAGTAAGGTGGAGTAGTAACCTTCGTGCATAACCCCGTTAAGGGAAAGTCTTTTATCCTCGCAGTGAAGAATCAGGGGAAGATCCAGAAGTAGGGAGTATTCCATGGCTCTTCTCAATAGCAGAGAATCCATGACCGGTTCTCCATCATCGGAAAACCCCACCACGCCCGCTTCCTTTAAAAGCCCCATCTCACTCAGCGCTTTCCCGGCTCTTTTCCGGGAGATACAGCCAATGGCATAGACTTTTAGCGGGGCAGAGCGGGCTTTCTGTTGTATCAATTCCACTACGGAGGGATCATCTATGGGAGGTTCGGTATTGGGCATGCAGCAAAGGGCGGCATATCCGCCTTTAACCCCGGCTCTTGCCCCGGTATATATAGTTTCTTCGTCTTCTCGCCCCGGCTCCCTGAGATGCGTGTGCAGGTCAATCAAGCCCGGGATTACCCACTTCCCTTTGGCCTCTATGGTGGTATCTGCTTTGTGCTCTTTTAAAGATGGCTCTATTTTGGTAATAACACCGTCCTCTATCAGGATATCCCTTTCTCCCTCAGTGCCATTGCCCGGGTCTATTAGATACCCTTTACGAATAAGAATACGCATTTTCCTATTATAGTTTATCTCAAAGAAGCTTTTATTTCCAGAGCTCTAACTCTATTTTAAACTCGCCTCTCCCCAGGGCAGCAGGGATATACTTAAAGTGGCTCTTTCTATCCTGGTAATCAAAATGGAAATTTCCGGTAGCGTCCCGGAAGGCGG
>JAADFP010000102.1 GCA_013152825.1 Caldisericota bacterium
TGCATAGATATAAATAATCTTTTTGTCTTTATCTGGGGTAAATAGGATTCTCCATCCCCCGATTCTCAAACGATAATCTCCCCGAAGTTTTCCTGTCAGAAGTCTCACCCCGACGCCCCGATGTTCCCGAGATTCACCAGGAGGGAAGGGTCGGGATTCCGCCCCGCGGGACATGGTGCGAAGATTCAGTCCGCGGGGCTCCACATTACGGTACAGAAGAGGGGGGTCCTCCTGTTCTAATTCCAGTAGAGCTCTTTTAATCCTTTTTCTTGTTTTCTTATCCAGTTTTAAGTAACACTTTTCTGCTGTCGGCGTGATTTCAATCTTCCAATTCATTAAGTGTCTTTCCTTTTATTTTCTTCGCTACTTCTTCCTTCCCTTTCTCAATGATTTCCACCCATTCTGGTTTAGAAAGAAGTTCAAGAGTTTCTTTATGTCTTGCAATATACTCATCTATAAGTTCAGAAAGTATCTCCTTCATATCTCTTTTTATCCCCGGGAAAACCTTTATTAAAAATTGTGTTTAATTCTTGACGGTTTTGCTATAATATCAAGAACAATATACCCGGAAGATTCAACAAAGAAGAAAAGGAGGAGTAGTAATGGCAGAATTAACACAGGAAGCGCTCAAAGAAATGGCGCCCCAAAAGGGATTTTTCATAGGAGTGGATTCGGATGGTTGTGCTTTTGATACTATGGAGATAAAGCACAAGGAATGCTTTATTCCCAATATTATCAAGCATTGGGAGCTTCAGCCAGTCTCTAAGTATGCAAGGGAAGCGGCGGAATTTGTTAATCTATATTCTAAATGGCGAGGTATAAACAGGTTTCCTGCCCTTATAATGGTATTTGACCTGCTTAAGGAAAGGCCTGAGGTGTTGAAAAGAAATGTTTCTATTCCCGAAGTTAAATCTCTTAGGGAATGGGTTAAAAGCGAGACAAAACTGGGGAACCCTGCTCTGAAGGAAGCAGTAGAAAAAACCGGTGACCCTATTCTTAAGAAAGCCCTTGCCTGGAGTGAAGCAGTCAACAGGACAGTAGCGGATATGGTAAAGGGTATTCCTCCCTTCCCTTTTGTGCAGGAAAGCCTGGAAAAGGCAGGAGAATTTGCCGACATAATTGTGGTTTCTGCTACTCCTTCCGAGGCGCTACAGAGAGAATGGAAGGAGCATGGTATAGATAAATACGTAAGGGCGATTTGTGGTCAGGAACTGGGCAAAAAAGAAGAGCATATAGGATTGGCAGCCAGGGGGAAGTATAAATCCGAGCATATATTGATGATTGGAGATGCCCCGGGAGACATGAAAGCTGCCAAGGCAAATGGTGCTCTCTTTTATCCTATTATTCCCGGGCACGAGGATGAAAGCTGGGAGAGATTTTTTAAGGAAGCCATGGAAAAGTTTTTTAAGGGAGAGTATGCGGGAACTTATGAACAGGAATTGATAGAAGAGTTTGACAGGTATCTTCCCAGCACCCCGCCGTGGGAGAGTAAGTAGTGAACAGTAAGCAGTAAATAGTAAACAGTGAGTTAGGGTTTGGTATTTAGGGTTTACAAAGTAGGTTAATGTATGCCTTGGTTTTACGAAGAATCTGATTATATAAGCAGGGAGAGAAAAAAGGAGTTGGTGGAGAGGATGCTCTCCGAAGCAAGGGAGCGATTTTCTTCTCAGCTCAATTCTGTCCTGCTTCTTCCTCCTGACATTACCCGCTATCATTCGGGAGCCGGGGAGCTTACAGAGATGATTTACCATCTTCTCCCTTCCGGGTGTAGAGTGGATATTTTACCTGCCCTGGGACAACACAAACCGCATACAGACAAAGAGAATAAGTGGATGTTTGGGGCTATACCTCCTGATTGCTTTTATGCGCATGATTGGAAAAGAGGCTGTAAATCACTGGGAGAAATCAGCGCAGAGTATGTGAGAGAAGTAACCGGCGGTAAAGTAGATTGGCCCTTGCCTATTGAAATAAACAAAAGAATTCTTGAGGGTGATTATGACCTGATTATCAGCCTGGGACAGGTTCTGCCTCACGAAGTTATTGGGTTTGCTAACCACAACAAGAATTATTTTGTGGGGCTGGGCAGCAAGGAGGCCATCGATGCTTCCCACATGCTCTCTGCTTGTTGGGGTATTGAGAATACCCTGGGGCATATAATGACACCGCTGAGAGAATGTTTCAATAAGGCGGAAAGAGAGTATCTCTCTCATCTTCCTGATGTTTATCTTCTCATCGTAATAGGTACAGACCAGGAAAACAGGTTTGTTACCAGGGGATTGTATGTAGGCGAGGATGTAGAGACTTACCTCATGGCAGCAAAGAAGAGTAAGGCAGAAAATGTAACCATACTGGAAGAACCCATAAAGAAAATTGTAGCCTACATGGAGGAGACCGAGTTCAGGAGTACCTGGCTGGCCAATAAGGCTATTTATAGAACCAGAATGGCAATAGCTGATGGAGGAGAACTCATCGTGATAGCACCCGGGCTGGAAAGTTTCGGAGAGCAACCGGAAATTGATGCACTGATTAGAAAATATGGATACGTGGGAACCGAAAAAATAATGGAATTTTACGGAGAAAACGAGGACTTGCGAGCATCAAGAAGTGCGGCTGCTCACCTTATCCATGGCTCCTCAGAAGGCCGATTTCGCATAGTCTATGCGCCAGGCAAAATGAGCCGGGAAGAAATAGAAGGGGTTAATTTCCAGTATATGGATATTCATGAGGCCGTAAAGAAGTACAATCCCGAAAAGCTTAAGGACGGCTGGAACAAGATGCCGGATGGCGAAGAAATTTATTACATAAGTGCTCCCTCCATGGGGTTATGGGCTTGCAAAGATAAATTAACTATCAGGAGGTAATGAAAATGTGTGATTTAGGGCTTATAGGTGCGGGAGTAATGGGGCAAAATCTTGCCCTTAATATTGAGAGTAAGGGGCATTCTGTGGCAATATTTGATATAGATGAGAATAAAGTAAAAAGTTTTGTGGAAAAACGTGCCCGGGGCAGGAATATTTCTCCTGCCTACTCCTGGGAAGAATTTGTGAATCTTCTTTCCTCTCCCAGAATTGTTTTTCTCATGGTTCCGGCCGGGAAACCGGTAGATTCTGTTATTGGCACAGTGAAACCTTACCTTTCCAAAGGGGACATATTGATAGATGGGGGGAATTCTTTTTTCCAGGATACCATGAGGCGTTTTAAACAGCTGGAAGCTGAGGGATTTCACTTTGTGGGAATGGGGGTAAGCGGCGGTGAAGAGGGTGCGCTAAAAGGCCCAAGTCTTATGCCCGGAGGCTCTGTGGAAGCCTGGAAACATGTAAAGCCAATATTTCAGTCCATTGCTGCCCTGGCACCGGATGGAACACCTTGCTGTGATTGGATAGGCCCGGATGGGGCGGGGCATTATGTGAAAATGGTGCATAATGGGATAGAATATGGAGATATGCAGCTTATCTGCGAAGCCTACTACCTCATGCGTAATATTCTTGGCTTGAGTGCAGATGAGCTCCATACTGTTTTTAAGGAATGGAACGAAGGAGAACTTAACTCTTACCTTATAGAGATTACAGCCAACATTTTTAGCAAGAAAGATGAGGAAACGGGAAAGCCGGTCGTTGATATTATCCTGGATACGGCAGGTCAGAAAGGGACGGGGAAATGGACTTCCCAGTCTGCTCTGGACCTGGGGATTCCCACTCCTACGATAGCCGAGGCTGTATTTGCCCGTTGTGTCTCTGCTTTGAAAGAGGAGCGGGTAAATGCGTCAAAACTTCTCCAGGGACCCTCTGCTGATTTTAAGGGAGACAAAAAAGCTTTTATTCAGGCTATTAAAAATGCCCTATATGCCTCAAAAGTATGTGCCTACGCACAGGGTTTCTCTCTCCTGAAAGCGGCCAGCCAGGAGTATAACTGGGATTTAAATCTGGGAAGGATTGCCCTTCTCTGGAGAGCAGGGTGCATTATCAGGGCAAAGTTTTTAGAGCATATAAAATCAGCCTTTGAGCAGGATAAAAATCTTCCTAATCTGTTGCTCGATCCCTATTTTAAGGAGGTAGTAACACGCAACCAGGAGGATTGGAGATTGGTAGTAGCCAAATCTGTGGAATTTGGCCTGCCTGTGCCGGCTTTTTCCTCCGCACTTGCCTATTACGACAGTTACCGGTCAGAACGGTTGCCGGCAAATCTTCTCCAGGCACAACGCGATTACTTCGGTGCTCACACTTACGAAAGGATTGATAAACCAAGAGGTCAATTTTTCCATACGGAATGGATATAAGGAGGGAAAGAATGAGTAAATTAAAGGGAAATTGCATTATCGCTCAATCGGGAGGTCCCACTGCGGTTATAAATGCCAGTGTTTGCGGAGTAATCCAGGAGGCCATGAAGCATTCAGAGATAGAGGG
>JAADFP010000103.1 GCA_013152825.1 Caldisericota bacterium
TGGGCGGGGAGATGGGCAAAGCTACTGATGCCTGTGCTTTGCAGTACCGGATACTTAATACAAAAAAGGGGCCTGCCGTAAGATCCACCCGGGCGCAGGTGGACCGGGAGAGGTATCGACTGTACATGAAACATACCCTGGAAAAGACAGCCAATCTATATATAAAACAGAGGGAAGTTAACAAAATACTACTCAAAGGAGACCGGGTGGAAGGGATAGAGACACCCTGGGGAGAACGATTCTACTCTGAGGCTTTAGTGATAACCCCGGGAACATTCCTGCATGGTTTAATCCATATAGGGTTTTTGCATTTCCCCGCCGGCAGGATGGGTGAACCTGCTTCGTATTCTCTGGCTGATAATTTAAAAGAGATAGGCTTTAAGCTGGGAAGATTTAAAACAGGCACGTGTCCCCGCCTGGATAAAAGGACCATCAATTTTGCCGGTTTACAAATTCAGGAAGGAGATACTGATTATCGCCCCTTCTCCCTTTCTACCCGGAAAAAACTAAGGAAGCAGTACCCTTGCTTTATTACCTATACCAATCCCAGAACGCATGAAATCATAAGAAAGAATCTAAAGAAATCTCCCCTTTACGGTGGGGTAATAAAAGGAACAGGGGTTAGATATTGCCCGTCCATCGAGGATAAAATAGTGAAATTTTCCGATAAGGATAAACACCAGGTATTCCTGGAGCCGGAAGGGAAAGACACGGTAGAGATTTATCCCAATGGTATTTCCACCTCGCTACCCGTAGAAGTGCAGGAAGAGATGATTCATTCCATTGCTGGGCTGGAAAATGCAGAGATAATAAGGCCGGGATATGCTATTGAACATGATTATGTTGAGCCTACCCAGCTTTTCCCTACCCTGGAGACAAAACTTGTAGAAAACCTGTTTTTAGCCGGCCAGATAAACGGCACCACTGGTTACGAAGAAGCAGCTGCCCAGGGATTGATAGCCGGGATAAATGCTGCCCGAAAAGTACTGAAAAAGGAACCTTTCCTGCTTAAGAGGTGGGAGGCATATATAGGAGTGCTCATAGATGATTTAGTGACAAAAGGCACAAAAGAACCTTACCGGATGTTTACCTCCCGGGCAGAGCATAGATTGATTCTAAGGGAGGATAATGTAGATCTCAGGCTGCGTCCCAGGGGATATGAAATAGGGCTGGTTTCCCGGCAGGAGTATAGAAAGATAGAAAAAAAGGAAAAAGAGATAAAAAGATGTCTCTCTTTCCTGAGAAAAGAGACTCTTTCCCCTTCCCCGGCAACGAATAAAATACTTGAAAATATAGGCACCTCAGCACTCCGGCATCCTTTAACCCTGGAAGAACTTCTTCGCCGGCCGGAGATGGATCTGGAGAAACTTTCCCTGATAGAACCTGAGCTAAAAAATATTTGTGGAGAAGAAAAGGAAGCAATAGAAATAGAAGTAAAATATTATGGGTACCTTAAAAGAGAAGAAGATGAGGTCAGGAAACTACAAAACATAGAAAAAATAAAAATCCCTTCCGAAATAGATTATCAATCTATCCCTGGATTATCCAGGGAGATTCAGGAGAAGCTTTCTCGGATCAAACCCCAAACCCTGGGACAGGCCTCCCGCATTCCGGGAGTTACTCCTGCTGCCATCTCTCTGCTCCTGATATATGTGAAGAGGGCGGGAAGAGTTTAGACTATAGACTTTAGACGTTAGTCTGGGAGAGTTAGTTGCCATTTTGGGGTTGGTAGTTGCAGGATAAAGGGGAGTTTTTCTCTGTCTACTCGCTGCTAAGTCTATGGTCTAAGTAAGATGCAAGGTCTAACCTTTGCGCCAGAAAATGGTATAATGGAGCATCATTCAGGCAGAAAAGCAAGGAGCTTAATAAGGTATGGGCTGGAATACCTGAGAAGAGAAAGGGGGGATTCACTTGGATACTGTTGTAGAAAAACCAATTAACATTGCCTTTATTACTACCTATCCGCCGCGTCAGTGTGGCATTGCCACTTTTACCTCGGATTTACTACATTCTATTGGAGAGGTCTGCAAGATAGACATCTCGGATGAGAAGCAGGAAAACCTGCAGGTTGTGGCGTTAAACCGGGGACCTGAGCTTCTTTCTTATCCTTCAGAAGTGCGGTTTGAAATCAGGGAACAGCATGAAAGCGATTACAGGAACGCGGCTGACTTTTTGAATCTTTCCCCGGTGGAGATAGTGGTAATTCAGCATGAGTTTGGTATCTTTGGCGGTGACTCGGGAAGCCACATTATCCGGTTCCTGGAGAAGCTGGAAAAACCGGCTGTTACTGTTTTGCATACTATTCCATATGCTCCCACTCCTTCCCAGAGAAAAGTTCTGCGTAAAATATCTTCGCTTTCCACCTTCCTGGTAGCTCAGTCAGAAACCGGAGTGAAAATATTAAAAGAGGTATACAGTATCCCTGACAATAAGATAGAGATGATTTACCACGGGGTTCCCGATGTTCCCTTCCTCGATCCTGATTACTACAAATACCAGTTCCAGGCAGAAGATAGGTTTGTCATTCTTACCTTTGGTTTACTCAATCCCAGCAAGGGGATTGAATTTGCCATAGATGCTTTACCTCAGGTTATAAAGAAACACCCGGAAGTGCTTTACTTTGTGGTAGGTGCCACCCATCCTGCCATTAAGGCCCGTTATGGAGAACAGTACAGGATTCTCCTGGAAAGAAGAGTGGCGGAACAGGGACTGGAAAGGAACGTGGTCTTTCATAACAGATTTGTTCCCCAGGAGAGACTTATTCAATTCCTGGTGGCCTCGGATGTTTACCTTGCTCCTTATTTGTCCGAGGAACAGATTGTCTCGGGAACCCTTTCCTATTCCCTGGGCTGTGGCAAGGTGGTTATCTCTACTCCTTCCTGGTATGCCAAGGAGATTCTCTCAGGGGGTAGAGGAATCATTGTTCCTTTCCGGGATAGTAAAGCCATTGCAGAAAGTTTACTGGAGATACTCAGCGATGAGGGAAAGAGAAACGAGATTCGCAAGGAGGCTTACCAGTTTTCCCGGGGAATGGTGTGGAATAAAGTGGCACTCCAGTACACAAAAGTTTTTGAAAGAGCATTACTAAAGCACACAAGACTCTCCAAAGCTAAAAAGTTTGTCCCCAAGCCCACCAAGCTTATGCCTATTCCTGAGATTGACCTCTCCCACCTGAGGAGGTTAACCGATAGTACAGGCATCCTGCAGCATGCTATTTTTGCTGTGCCAAATCGTTTCCATGGTTATACTACAGATGATAATGCACGGGCTCTCCTGGTAACCTTTATGAATTGGGACCTTCTTAAAGATAGAGAGGTAATTCCCCTGATGAATACCTACCTTTCTTTCATAAACCATGCCCTGGATCCTTCTACGGGCAGGGTACGCAACTTTATGTCTTACGAAAGGAAATGGCTGGAGGAAGTAGGCTCAGAGGATAGCCAGGGGAGAACAATCTGGGCTTTGGGATACGGTTCATCCCGCGACTTGCCTACGGGAATTCTTGAACTGGTTATCCGTCTCTTCAGGCAGAGTCTTAAGCCGGCTCTGGATCTTACCTTTCCTCGTTCCTGGGCATTCTCTATCATGGGGTGTCTCTATTACCTACAGCGTTTTCCCGGAGATAGAGAAGTTAGAAATACGGTAATAGAACTGGCGGAAAGACTCTATAAAATGTTTAAAGTAAATGCCGAAGAGAACTGGCCCTGGTGTGAAGATGTGGCTACTTACGAAAATGCGCGCCTTCCCGAGGCTTTAATCATGGCGGGGTATCAGCTGGGAAATAAAGAAATGCTTGCTCAGGGTTTGAAATCACTGGAGTGGTTGTTGAATGTCCAGTTAGACTCGAACAATGGTCATCTTTCCATAATAGGGAACAAAGGTTGGTTTGAAAAGGGTAAGGAGAAAGCCAAGTTTGACCAGCAGCCCGTGGAAGCTGCTGCTTTGTTGGAAGCTTGCTACGCTGCTTTGCTGGCTACCCAGGATTCTCGCTGGGAAGAGGCCATGAAAACTGTCTTCAACTGGTTCCTGGGTAGGAACGACCAACGGGTTGTTCTATATAACTTTTCCACCGGGGGGTGTTTTGATGGGCTCCTCCCGGGAGGGGTAAATCAGAACCAGGGGGCGGAGTCCACACTATGCTGGCTTATCTCATTGCATAGAATGCAGATGGTGATTCAACAGGGCGATTTCTTGAAGGAAGAAAGCAACAAAGAATAAAGGTTCTGGATAATGCCCGAGATGCCCGAGGTGGAGACCATACGAAAAGACCTGGAAGCGAAAATTGGGAGAAGAGTAATTCGTGACATAGATTTCCTGGACCCTGATTATTTTTCTTTTCCTCCACAGAGGATCAAAAATTATATCAGGGATAAATGTTTTGAAAAATACCTGAGAAGGGGTAAGTATATAATAATGAAAATTTCCCCTGGCTACCTGATTGTTCACCTGGGAATGACCGGGCTTTTCCGGTATTATCCCGGAAGAAACTCTCCTCCTGCTCCTTCTACCAGAATGCTTTTAGCTTTCCAGGATGGGAGCGAGCTGCATTACCAGGATACGCGAAAATTCGGGCATGTATGGTGGAGTAAGGATTATTCTACTCACCCCCCCATCGAGAAGCTTGGCCCGGAACCGCTCAGCCCGGAGTTTAGCTTAGATTGGTTTAAAGAAAGCCTGGCCAAGAGAAGTGTGAAAATTAAACCTCTTCTCCTGGACCAGTCTTTCCTCTCAGGATTGGGGAACATATATGCCTGCGAGGTACTTTTCCGGGCTGGAATACATCCGGCAAGAAAAGCTGCTGCTCTTTCCGGAGAAGAAGCAGCCCGGCTTTTTCAGCAGATTAACGAAGTAATTGAGGAGGCAATTAAATACAGGGGTAGTTCCATAGATACATACTGTGACCTGGCGGGGGAAAAGGGGGCATATGAGAGCAGGCTGCTTGTTTATGGAAGAGCGGATAAACCCTGTTTTCGTTGTAGAACACCTATAAAAATGATTAAATTGTCCGGACGGGGGACATACTTCTGTCCTCTCTGTCAGAAATGAGGAAAATATGATTACTACTTTACTTGCCACTGTATTTGTCCTGGGTGTACTTATAATTTTCCATGAATTAGGCCACTACCTGGCTGCCAGGAAGGTAGGGGTAAAAGTGGAACGCTTCTCTGTGGGGTTTGGCCCGGTAATTTTTCGTATAAAGCGAAAAGAAACCGAGTACACGCTTTCTCTTATTCCCCTGGGAGGATACGTCAAATTGGCCGGTGAATCCAGAGAGGAAGCAAAGGGAAAAGAGGACGAGTTTTACTCCAAGCCCTGTGGCATGAGGATGTTTATTGTGGCGGCGGGCCCTTTCATGAGTTTCTTCCTGGGATTCTTAATATTCTTTTTTACATTTTCTTTTGGCTATCCAGTAATCAAACCTGTGGTGGGTAAAGTGCTTCCTGATTATCCTGCCCAGGCAGCCGGCTTAAAACCAGGAGATTTAATAGTAAAAGTACAGGGGAGAAAGATAGATTCCTGGGAAAAAATGGCTTCTATTATAAGAAGAAGCGGTAATGTGCCGCTCTCCCTGGAGGTAATGCGAGCAGGGAAAAATGTCCGTATTACCGTGGTTCCTGCCAGGGAAAAGACAAAAGATATCTGGGGAAAGGAAGTAGAAGTGCCGGTTATCGGAATTACCCCCTCTGGGGATTACTTTGTGAAAAGAGACCCTCCCTGGACTGCTTTTTACCTCAGTGCCCGGAAAACCCTGGATTTCTCAATTATTTTCCTGAAAGCAATCGGCAAATTGATTGTTGGGCAGGTTTCTTTTAAGCAACTGGGAGGGCCTATACTCATTGCCCAGATGGCAGGCGAGGAAGCACGCCAGGGATTCCTGCCGCTTGTTCTCTTTGCTGCCTTCATCAGTATAAACCTGGGAGTGGTGAATCTTATTCCCCTTCCTGTTCTGGATGGTGGGTATATTTTCCTTCTCTTCCTGGAGAAGATTAGGAGGCGGCCTATCAGCAAGAAGGTGGAAATGGTCTTGCAGCAGGTGGGGATAGCCCTGTTAATCTTTTTAATGCTTATGGTAACCTACAATGATATTGCCAGGTGGAAGGAGAGGAAAGCACGTGAGAAAGTCCCGGCTGATAAAAGCGGGAAACTTCAGCCTGGGCGGTAACAGCCCGGTAAGGGTAGAATCAATGCTGAAGTCCTCCCTGGATGATGTTGATTCTAACCTGAAGGAATTGAAAGAGCTGGAAAGAGCAGGCTGTGAGCTGGTGCGTATGGCTATCCCCAGCAGAAAAGCGCTTAAAGTGTATGAAATCTTGCAGAAGGAAACCTCCTTACCACTCATGGGAGATTTCCACTTTTCTTCTCTCCTGGTAAAGGAAGCCATAGAAAAAGGCATGAAAATGGTGAGGATTAATCCGGGAAACCTGCGGGAAAGTTCCCTCAAGGACTTAGTATCCATTTTCAAAAGGAACGAAATCCTGGTAAGAATAGGGATAAACGCGGCTTCCTTTCCTAATCCTCTTCCCCCGGGAGAAGAGGGAGCAAAAGAAATGGTAAAGATACTAAGAGAATGGCTTAAACCTTTTGATAAATCTTCCCATTCCCTGGTAATATGCTCTTTGAAATCTTCGGATGTGAAGACCACTGTCCTGGCCAACCAGATATTTTCTGCTGATTCTGATTATCCTTTACATCTCGGAATTACTGAAGCAGGTGGTGGCCTGGAAGGAACAATTAAATCATCCGTGGGGATCGGGATACTTCTCTGGCAGGGAATAGGGGATACCATAAGAGTCTCCCTTACCGGCCCCTCAACGGATGAAGTCAAAGTAGGTTACGAAATATTAAAATCCCTGGGAATAAGGAAAAGAGGTATAGAATTTATCTCCTGCCCTACCTGTGGCAGAGCACGCATAAATGTAGAAGAAATTCTGGCAAAAGTTAAAGAAATCTCCCAGCCTTATGCAAAGGAACTTACCGGGTTAAAGATTGCAGTAATGGGGTGCGAGGTAAACGGCCCGGGAGAAGCAAAAGAAGCTAACCTTGGACTGGCAGGCGGCAAGGCCTATGCTCTTTTTTTTAAAAAGGGAAAGATTATTCAAAAGGTAAAAAAGGAAAAGATGATAGATATTTTTAAGGAAGAATTAAAAAAATTATCAAAGGAAAGGAAATCATGTTAAGGAGTAAACTGCTATTATCTACTTTAAAAGAAGTTCCTGATTCAGCCACGATTCCCAGCCATATTCTCTCCCTCCGGGCTGGGCTAATTCAGCAGCTGACAAGCGGCATCTATAACTATTTACCCCTGGGTGTACGGGTCAGAAATAAAATCATTTCTATTATCAGGGAGGAAATGAATGCAGCGGGCGCCCAGGAAGTGGTGCTTCCCATACTTCAGCCCCGGTCACTGTGGGAATTTAGCGGCAGGTGGAAAGAGTTTGGCCTGGAGATGATGCGCCTCAAGGATAGAAAAGAGCAGGATTATGCCCTGGGTCCCACGCACGAAGAGGTAGTAACAAACCTGGTGAAAAACACGGTAAAGTCATATAGAAATCTTCCCTTCATTCTCTACCAGATACAGCCCAAGTTTCGGGATGAGATAAGACCACGTTTTGGCTTAATCCGCGCCCGGGAGTTTTTGATGAAAGATGCCTACAGTTTTGACAGAGACTGGGAGGGACTGGGAGAGAGTTATCAGGCAATGTACGAATGTTACAAGAGGATTTTTAGCAGGTGCGGATTAGATTTTGTCATTGTGGAAGCTGATCCCGGGCTTATGGGCGGAAAAGTTTCACACGAATTCATGGTTCCCACCGAAAACGGAGAAGATACTATAGTTACTTGCTCCCATTGCGGCTACGCTGCCAACCGGGAAATGGCAGAGGGGAAGAGAGGAGAAGTGCAGAAAGAAAAGCTTAAAACTCTGCAGGTAGTGGATACTCCCGGTACCACTACAATCGAGCAGGTAGGCAAATTGCTGGGAGCAACTCCGCAAAAAATGGTTAAGACTATTCTGCTTAACACAGATAAAGGAGTAATAGCGGCGCTGGTAAGAGGAGACCATGAATTAAACCTTTCCAAACTGGGAAAGATTTTACAGGCAAAAGAACTGGAGATGGCTGATCCGGCTACCATTGAAAGGGTTACAGGTGCCCCGGTGGGTTTTTCCGGCCCCGTGGGCTTAAAAGGGATAAAAATAGTGGCTGATTACAGAGTAGTGGAGGGCAAAAACTTTGTCACCGGAGCTAACCAGAAAGATAAACACCTGCTTAACGTCAATCCAGAGCGTGATTTTCATCCAGACCTGGTAGGGGACATTCGTTATCCTGTGGAGGGAGACCCCTGTCCTAAATGCGGCAAATCCCTGCAATTCCGAAGAAGTATTGAAGTAGGCCATATTTTTCAACTGGGTACCAAGTATTCAAAAGCAATGAAAGCCTGCTTCCAGGATGAAAGCGGGAAATTAACTCCCTTCGTGATGGGGTGTTATGGTATCGGGATTGACCGTATAATGGTAAGCTTGATAGAACAAAAACATGATGAATATGGGATAATCTGGCCC
Source organism: Caldisericota bacterium (assembly GCA_013152825.1). Classification (GTDB taxonomy): domain Bacteria; phylum CAIJMQ01; class CAIJMQ01; order JAADFP01; family JAADFP01; genus JAADFP01. Next base: position 8,561 of record JAADFP010000103.1, read on the forward strand.
TGGAATATCTCGCCTTTCCAGGTTATTATCCTGCCTTTGAATTTCTCCGAAGAAAAAATAAAAAAGACAGCTTTTGAAATTTATGAAACCCTTGCTTCTTCCGGATACGAAGTGCTTATAGATGACCGTGATGAAAGAGCAGGTTTTAAGTTTAAAGATGCAGACCTTATAGGTATTCCTCTCCAGATAGTAATAGGAAGCACTTTCCTGCGGGAAGGATTGCTTGAAATAAAGGTAAGAGAAACAGGAGAAAAGATAAAAATACAACCAGGGGCCTTGCAAGACTACCTTTTGCAGTGGAAAAATAAGCGGAAAAATTCGTGAATTTTGATACAAAACCCCTGAATTTGTGGTATAATAGGTATGCATGAATATAATGATTTGCACTTTGACAAAAAGAATCGGAAAATATCAATTAAATTGTATTGACAAATTCCTATAAAGGTATTATAATCACGTTTGCTTAAAAAAGTTCTTTGAAAATTTAATAGGGGTGCGATCTTCCAGAAGCCTTGCAAGTAGGATCATTTCTTCTTTTTTGGAGGGTTTGATCCTGGCTCAGGATGAACGCTGGCGGCGTGCCTAACACATGCAAGTCGTGCGAGAAACTCCGACGTAAGTCGGAGGAGTAAAGCGGCGGACGGGTGAGTAACGCGTGAGTAACCTACCCTTGAGAGGGGGATAACTTCGAGAAATCGGAGCTAATACCCCATAACATCCCGAATCGTATGGTTTGGGATTAAAGGTGGCTTATCCCTCGGTGTTTACATCGGGGGTGCTATCGCTCGAGGATGGGCTCGCGTCCTATCAGGTAGTTGGTAGGGTAATGGCCTACCAAGCCTATGACGGGTAGCCGGCCTGAGAGGGTGTACGGCCACACCGGGACTGAGACACGGCCCGGACTCCTACGGGAGGCAGCAGTGGGGAATATTGGGCAATGCCCGAAAGGGTGACCCAGCGACGCCGCGTGAGGGATGAAGGCCTTCGGGTTGTAAACCTCTTTTGGTAGGGAAGAACTTCCGATGGGTTAATAGCCCTTCGGAATGACGGTACCTATCGAATAAGCCCCGGCTAACTCCGTGCCAGCAGCCGCGGTAATACGGAGGGGGCGAGCGTTATCCGGAATTACTGGGCGTAAAGTGTGCGTAGGCGTCCTGGCAGGTTTCAGGTGAAATCTCCCGGCTCAACCGGGAAACTGCCTGAAAAACCGTCAGGATTGAGTGCAGGAGAGGAGAGCGGAATTCCCGGTGTAGCGGTGAAATGCGTAGATATCGGGAAGAACACCAGTGGCGAAGGCGGCTCTCCAGCTTGACACTGACGCTGAGGCACGAAAGCCAGGGGAGCGAACGGGATTAGATACCCCGGTAGTCCTGGCTGTAAACGATGGGCACTAGGTGTCTCTGATTTTTTCAGGGGTGCCGAAGCTAACGCGTTAAGTGCCCCGTCTGGGGACTACGGCCGCAAGGCTGAAACTCAAAGGAATTGACGGGGGCCCGCACAAGCGGTGGAGCGCGTGGCTCAATTCGATGCTAAGCGAAGAACCTTACCTGGGTTTGACATGCAGGAAGTAGTCCCAGCGAAAGTTGGGATCACCGGTAACCAGTCCGGAACCTGCACAGGTGCTGCATGGCTGTCGTCAGCTCGTGCCGTGAGGTGTTCCGTTAAGTCGGGTAACGAGCGCAACCCCTGTCCTGTTTTGCCAGTCCCGGCTTTATGTCGGGAGGAACTAACGGGAGACTGCCCGGGATAACCGGGAGGAAGGAGGGGATGACGTCAAGTCCTCATGGCCCTTATGCCCAGGGCTGCACACGCGCTACAATGGCTGGTACAATGGGCAGCCACTCCGCGAGGAGGAGCAAATCCCTTAAAGCCAGCCCAAGTTCGGATCGTAGGCTGAAACCCGCCTGCGTGAAGTCGGAATCGCTAGTAATGGCGGATCAGCATGCCGCCGTGAATACGTTCCCGGGCCTTGTACACACCGCCCGTCACATCCCGAAAGTCGGTTTTGCTAGAAGTCGCTGAGCTAACCCTGGATTTATCTGGGGAAGCAGGCGGCGAAAGCAGGGCTGGCGATTGGGGTGAAGTCGTAACAAGGTAGCCGTACGGGAACGTGCGGCTGGATCACCTCCTTTCTAAGGAAAGTTGTGGTTCTGGGAGAAAGTACCCCTAATAATTTAAAACTCTGGACTCGAGACCCGAATTGGGAGTGTGCCTCTGGGTTGGGGTTTTGGGTTTTGAGTTTAGATGGTGGGGGCCTATAGCTCAGTTGGAAGAGCGCACCCCTGATAAGGGTGAGGTCTCCCGTTCGAACCGGGATAGGCCCACGAATAGGGGAGAGCATCCCGAAGAATTTCGGGGCTGTAGTTCAGATGGGAGAACGCCTGCTTTGCACGCAGGAGGTCAGCGGTTCGAATCCGCTCAGCTCCACCATCCTTCGGGAGGGTGGTCGGATCGGACCCGGCATTCTCCACGAAAGAATTTTTGTTCTTTGACAATTGCATATGGTTTTAGAGGGAAATGAAGTTTTGCCGCAATCAAGATACTAAGGGCATACGGTGGATACCTTGGCAGAGAAGAGCGATGAAGGACGTGGCTGCCTGCGATAAGCCTCGGGGAGCTGGGAGCAAGCGTTGATCCGAGGATTTCCGAATGGGGCAACCCACTCCGATGTAATGTCGGAGTACTCCGAGATGTAGTTCTCGGAGGGCGAACGGAGGGAAGTGAAACATCTCAGTACCTCCAGGAAAAGAAAGCGAATGCGATTCCCTGAGTAGCGGCGAGCGAAATGGGAACAGCCTAAACCTTTCAAGTGTTAAAGCTCATAGGCGTTGCTTGAAAGGGGTAGTGGGACATACCTGGAGAAGGCTATGAACTTCTCAGGAAGTTACAAAATCTCTACTTAGCTGAATGCCGTGGAAATCGGCAACCAGAGAAGGTGAAAGTCCTGTAAGCGAAAAGTAAGAGATCTTCCGGGGGTGTGTTCCCGAGTACCACGGGGTTCGAGAAGCCCTGTGGGAATCTCTCCCGACCACGGGATAAGGCTAAATATCTTCTCTGACCGATAGCGAACAAGTACCGTGAGGGAAAGGTGAAAAGAACCCCGGTGAGGGGAGTGAAATAGAACTTGAAACCGTGTGCCTACAAGCGGTCGGAGCCCTGAACCTTGATTTTTTCGGGGTTTTGGGGTGACGGCGTGCTTTTTGCATAACGAGCCGGCGAGTTACTGGGTGCAGCAAGGTTAAGGGATACTCTCCCGGAGCCGTAGGGAAACCGAGTCTGAATAGGGCGTTTTAGTTGCATTCAGTAGACCCGAAGCCAGGTGATCTACCCATGGCCAGGGTGAATCCCGCTTAACCGCGGGAAGAGGCCCGAACCCGTTGAGGTTGAAAACTCATGGGATGAGCTGTGGGTAGGGGTGAAAGGCCAATCAAACCTGGTGATAGCTGGTTCTCCCCGAAATATATTTAGGTATAGCCTCACGTATTAGCCAGGGGGGGTAGAGCACTGGCTGGGGTAGGGGGCCTACCAGCCTACCAAACCCAATCAAACTCCGAATACTCCTGGCCGAACCGTGGGAGTCAGACTGCGGGGGATAAGCTCCGTAGTCGAGAGGGGAACAGCCCAGACCGCCAGTTAAGGTCCCTAAGAGCAGGCTAAGTGGAAAAGGAGGTGGGGGTGCTCAGACAACCAGGAGGTTGGCTTAGAAGCAGCCATCCTTTAAAGAGTGCGTAACAGCTCACTGGTCGAGCGTTCCTGCGCCGAAAATTTAACGGGGCTTAAGCCTGTCACCGAAACTGCGGCTCTCCGATGTTACATCGGAGGGGGTAGGGGAGCATTCCCTGCGGGTTGAAGTTTCGATGTAAGTCGGGATGGACTGCAGGGAAGAGATTATGCCGGCATGAGTAACGATAATCCCGATGAGAAATTGGGACGCCGAAAGTCTAAGGTTTCCTGGGGAAGGTTAATCCGCCCAGGGTTAGGCGGGTCCTAAGGCGAGGCCGACAGGCGTAGCTAATGGACAGCCGGTTAATATTCCGGCCCCACCTTCTTACCATTTGAGCGATGGGGTGACGCAGAGTGTACAGCCATCCCCGTGTTGGAATACGGGGTCTAAGCTTCCGGGAGGCTCTGATAGGAAAATCCGTTGGAGCATTAACTCTCGGGAGTGATGGGGAGCTGCGGCTACGGCCAAGGCAAACTGGTTGGAGTCTCTGCCAAGAAAAACCTCTAAGCGAGGTAAGTTGGTGCCCGTACCGCAAACCGACACAGGTAGACGGGCAGAGTATGCTAAGGCGTTCGAGTGAATCCCCGTTAAGGAACTCGGCAATTTGGCCCCGTAACTTCGGGAGAAGGGGTGCCTCGTGTAGGGTGTTCTCTTCCTCAATGTTTCATTGGGGATAGGAATGCTCGAGGAGGTCGCAGTGAAAGAGCCCAAGCGACTGTTTACTAAAAACACAGGTGGCTGCTAACTCGCAAGAGGATGTATAGCCACTGACACCTGCCCGGTGCTGGAAGGTTAAGGGGATCCGTTAGTCCGATGTTACATCGGACGAAGCGGTGAACTGAAGCCCCGGTAAACGGCGGCCGTAACTATAACGGTCCTAAGGTAGCGAAGTCCCTTGTCAGGTAAGTTCTGACCCGCACGAATGGTGTAACGACTTGGGCAGTGTCTCAACGGGGAGCTCGGTGAAATTGTGGTCGGGGTGAAGATGCCCCGTACCCGCGGCAGGACGGAAAGACCCCGGAACCTTAACTGCAGCTTGGCATTGGGTTTTGGTTAGAGATGTAGAGGATAGGTGGGAGGCTGTGAAGTCCCGACGCCAGTTGGGATGGAGCCATCCTTGGAATACCACCCTTCTCGTGCTGAAATTCTAACTCCGATATCCGGTCGGAGGACAGTGTCTGGTGGGCAGTTTGACTGGGGCGGTTGCCTCCTAAAAGGTAACGGAGGCGCCCAAAGGTCCCCTCAGTTCCGTCGGCAATGGAACGTTGAGTGCAAAGGCATAAGGGGGCCTGACTGTGAGACCGACAGGTCGAGCAGGCGCGAAAGCGGGGCTTAGTGATCCGGCGGTCCCATGTGGGAGGGCCGTCGCTCAACGGCTAAAAGGTACTCCGGGGATAACAGGCTTATCGGGCCCGAGAGTCCATATCGACGGCCCGGTTTGGCACCTCGATGTCGGCTCATCGCATCCTGGGGCTGTAGTCGGTCCCAAGGGTTGGTCTGTTCGCCCATTAAAGCGGTACGCGAGCTGGGTTTAGACCGTCGCGAGACAGGTCGGTCCTTATCCGCCGCGGGCGCAGGAGACTTGAGGGGGTCTGTCCTTAGTACGAGAGGACCGGGATGGACGGACCTCTGGTGTACCAGTTGTTCCGCCAGGAGCATTGCTGGGTAGCCAAGTTCGGCAGGGAGAAGCGCTGAAGGCATCTAAGCGCCAAACCCTCCCCAAGATTAGGTCTCCCGTCCGACTTTACGTCGGACCTAAAGGCGCCTTGGAGATTACAAGGTTGATAGGCCCATGGTGTAAGTCCTGTAAGGGATTTAGCCTACGGGTACTAATAAGCCGTGCGGCTTGATTGCGGTTTAAATTTCCTTTCTCTCTAAAACCATATGCAATTGTAAATTTTTTCCCCGCGGCAAAATACGGGAAGGGGAAACACCCGGACACATTCCGAACCCGGCCGTTAAGCCTTTCCCGGCCGATGGTACTATGCTCTAGAGGGCATGGGAGAGTAGGTGGCCGCGGGGATTTTTTTTAGACTTTAGGCTGGGAGAAGCAGTGAACAGTAAAACGTAAGGCGTGAGTAGTGAATGAGTTGTGAGTTGCGAGTTGTGAGTTCCACCTACCACCCCGCCTTTACAGGATGCCTACCTGTCATGCTTGCGAAAGCAGGCATCCAGAGATGGGAAAAAGTGAGTAAGTGAATAAGTTAGGAAGTGAGTAAGAAACAAGATACAAGAACCAAGATACAGGATTCACGCCTGGTTTCCGATATTCATCGGAACGGGCAGGCCTGCTTTTGCCCTCTCCCGACGTAAAGTCGGGATCGGGAGGGCGGAAGCGGGTATCCAGGAGAGTCGTGTAAGACCTTAGACATAAGACTTTAGAGGGGGAGGAATGGTGCCCTGCATGTCAAGGGCTGACTCCATTATTTTACAATTGCAAAAGGTCCATAATATCGCAATTAACCGGCGGTAAAAAGCAGAGCAAAGTGGCGCTTTTACCGTCCAAGTTAAATTGTCTTGTTAGGTTTACTTGCAATCACAACAAGCATGAATACAGCTATAGCAATATCAAAGTAAAAACCCACCCAATCAGTACCGAACGTAAAATTAAACCTTTGCCATATCATTGGTGTGTAGACTGCTAATGCAAGAGAGCATAAATAACGTACAATTTTCGTTTCGGATTTTGCGATTTTTAATACCCCGGCAATAATCATAAAAAGAGCACTCGCAAAGAATGAATAATTTACGAATGTCTCACCGACTCCATCATTAAAAGCCAGGGAAAACCAGAGAAACAAACCCAAGAAGATAAGCGCAATACCCAATTTTTGTAACGACCAAGCTCAGTGGCGCCAATGGAGCGCAGCGGAATTGGCGTCCAGTGCAGCGCCTTGTTAGCGCTCAACTTATTTCAGAGTAATTATGTATTCGTACATCAGGAAAAGACTTAATCTCATAAACTGGAATAGAAGTTCCATCAACATCATAGTAGTATAGGTAATCATTAATCTTTCTAAGTGCAGACTTGTTATTTATTTCCCAGCAAATTATACATTTTGTTTGTTTGGGATTATGTCCATGATTAATAAAGTTCTCAAAAGTAGCTTCAAATTCAACTGGAACGAAATTTTCTAAAGATGATTCATCATCAATTTGAAAAGAGGCAATGACATCTATTCCATCTTTTTTTGTATGTTCCCAAGTAATAAAATTTTCAAATGGCAATTTCCCCAGAGCTTCGAGTTTCCAAAAAATACACAATGTATGCATCTCAGAATTATCAGGAACCCTATGAATAACTTTTATTTCTCCATCAATCTCAACACACGCATATTGCTGAGTTGGCTTACTTAATGCCGCTTGTCTCCTTCTAACTGCTGTTGCTTTATTACGTTCGTCCTCTTTTCTTTTGTTCTTTTCAAATTCTTTATACGAATCTGTTTCGGTAAATTCGTCGAAACATTTGGATGTTAGTTTCCTAAATGTCTTTACAATAGGGTCATCTCCCATTTGATTGCTAATGTTACTTCTATCTAAATTCAATTTAGGCTCAATTTCGTCGCACTCGACAACAAAACTACATAAGTCTTTGTATTGCTGGAACTTTTTTCCTTTATATTCGTAAAATGGGAATTGGAAATAAGGTATTCCTTTTACTGACAATCGTAATCCAGTGTTATAACGGTGAGGTGACAAACCGAATTTCCCAGTATCGAGAGTAAAGCCACCTTTTAGAGTTACAGTGATCTCTTTTTCTTCCCCATCAATAATTAACGTCTCCGATTTTGAAATAGGCTCTTCTATAACAACTGTTCTCCAATCTCTTGTTCCATCATCTAAAAATTGCGGTGTGATGAATTTAAAACCAATATTTAATTCTTTCTCTTCGGAGTTTACTTTTAATAAGATTTTGGGCTTGTGGCTTATTTCTTTTGTTATACCGATGGCTGTATTCCAATATAGGTACCTCTCTATTTCATCCATAGAATACATCTTCTTGCCACCATCATAACCAAGTACTTCAATTTTGGTGCCCTTATGGTCAGATGGCAAAGCATCTCGCTGAGTAAGATAATAATCAGGAGCCATAGGAGGCTCAGCTAATAGCGAACTCCTCGGGTTGATAATATTCAGAACAATAAATTTGTCATTTGGATTCCCTGTCCATGTTTCAACCACCAATTTATTACAATTAAGCATCAATTTCGACCCGAGACCTTTCCAGCCCCAATAGTCCGCCGTCAAACCTGCCGCACGAGAGAAAGCAAGTCCAATAAATCTATCTAATCTGCCGGGATTATCAGTATCTCCAGTATAAGTCATACCAATTCCATTATCTTTCAGAATGAAAGAAGCATTGTATTCTGGATGGCTATAATGCTGAATTCGTAATTCTGATGCGTTAACTTCTGGTGCCATCATATTGCTGATGGCCTCCCTAAGCATATCCAAAGGATGTGAGCGGCTTTCCATTATCTGCTTAAATGCGCTCAAGTCGTGAATTTTCGGTTTTATCTTTGAAGAGTCTGCTGTTTCCATACCATCTTTCTCCCGGTTATTTTTTGTGCGCTAACATTCTCTTTTATATCTATTCTATTAAACTATAAGATTATAGGTTAAAAAAAGTAGGGTGTCAAAGTTTTGCCTGGTTTTGTGTGAGAAAAGGGTTATGTAATGCAGTATAACTGTATTTATTTTATTGTTAGGCTGTGTCTGTATAAAAATAGGGAATTGTTATGCTGAGGGGGAGTAGTTAGTAGCGCCCGCCTGTCCCGATATCCATCGGGAAGCGGGCAGGAGTAGCGAGGGGGGGTAGTGAGCAGTGAGTAAGTGAGTAGGTGAATAAGTTAGTAAGTAAAGGGGAAACAGGTGGAGGAGGGACAATGGACGAAGGACGGGCGACGTTTCGCGCTACTCCACCGCAACCGACTATTACCCCTGCCCCCCGCGGTTCGGGGGTGGGATTTTAGCATTTAGATTTTGGATTTATTTAAAGTTTTGTCCCGAAGATAGTTTATCCCGACGCTCCTGCTCTCCTCCCGACGCCTGCCCGTTCCGACGAGTATCGGAAAGCAGGCGGGTATATCGGGCAGGGGGATGTCGGGAGGATTCCTTCGGAAGATTTAGAGTTTAAAACCAAAGTGTCCCCTGTCAGGGGCTGACCCATTGCCTTCTTCCTGCTCACTATCCTAAATATCAGTTACCGGAAGACGTTGAGAAAAACTTCCTGGGGGATTTTTATTTTGCCTATTTCCTTAAGCCGTTTCTTGCCTTTCTTTTGTTTTTCCAGTAGTTTTCTCTTTCGGGTAATGTCTCCCCCGTAGAGAGGTGCAGTTACATCCTTTCTTAATGTTTTTATATCGGCACGGGCAATGATTTTCCCTCCGATAGCTGCTCGCACGTTGATGGGGAATTGGTGAGAGGGTAGTATCTCTTTAATCCGGTTTACAATTTCCTTCCCTTTTTTATACGCTTCGTCCTGGTGAACAATTAGAGATAATGCGTCTACTTTCTGTCGGTTCAAGTAAATGTCCATTTTCACCAGGCGAGAAGCACGGTAATAAGGAATCCCGTAATCTACTGTGGCATAGCCGGAGGAAACGGATTTCAAGCGGTCAAAGAAATCCATGAGCATTTCAGAAAGGGGTAGGTGGTAGGTGAGAATAACCTTATCTTTTCCCAGTACTTCCATCTTCTCCTGTTTGCCCCGGCGGGATTCCAATAATTGAAGAATGGGCCCCAGGTACTTGATGGAAGTGATTACCATAGTTTTAACCCAGGGTTCCTGAAATTCTTTGATACTTCCCGGGTCGGGTAGTTCGCGAGGGTCTTCCAGCTCAAGAGTTTCGCCCTTATGGGTTATGATTCTGTAAGTTACGCGGGGAGCTGTTCCCACCAGGTCTAAATCAAATTCCCTTTCCAGCCTTTCCCGGATGATTTCTCCGTGCAGGGACCCCAGAAAACCACAGTGGAAACCAGTGCCCAGGGAAGAGGTTTCCTGGCGATAGGTAAAAGAAGGATCGTTTAAAGAAAGTTTCTCCAGGGCTTTCCGCAAAGAGGATACTTCTTCTCCCGTAGAGGGGTAAAAGGTAATAAATACCCGCGGCTTGGCTTTTCTATACCCGGGAAGCGGAGCATCTGCACTGGGTTCCAGGTAAGTGAGAGTATCCCCTGTCCTTACCTCAGAAATATTTTTTATATTGGCATAAATATATCCCACTTCTCCCACATTTAATTCTTCTGTAGGAGTGGCTTCCGGAGTAAGTATTCCTACTTCCTCTACATGGTAGCTTCTTCCCGTGGCCATGCTTTTTATCTCTTTACCGGGTGTTATCTTACCTTCGAAGACTCTTATCAGCAGCCTTACCCCCCTGTACGGGTTGTACATGGAGTCAAAGGAAAGGGCTTTAAGCGGAGCCTCGGCACTTCCTCCGGGGGGAGAAATATCTTCTATAATTGCCTGGATGAGTTCTTCTATTCCTTCCCCGGTTTGGGAGCTTATCCGGTAAATTATTTCATCTTCCAGCCCGGGCAGGGCAGAAATTTCTTTTTCTACCTTTTCCGGGTCAGCATGGGGAAGGTCTATCTTATTTATCACGGGGATTATTTTTAAATTCTGTTGAAGTGCCAGATGGAAATTTGCCAGGGTTTGAGCCTGGACTCCTTCTACTGCATCAATTAGCAGTATTGCTCCTTCACAAGCTGCCAGTGCCCTGGACACTTCGTAAGAGAAGTCCACATGTCCAGGTGTATCTATGAGGTTGAAAATGTAGTTTCTATACTTCATGGTTACGGTATGCGCTTTTATGGTGATTCCTCTTTCTCTTTCCAGATCCATGGAATCCAGGTACTGTTCGCGGAATTTTCGCTCTTCTATGGTGTTGGTAAGTAGAAGGAGCTGGTCAGCCAGGGTGGATTTGCCGTGGTCAATATGGGCCACGATACAAAAATTCCTGATATGTTTCTGCATGTTTAAACCAACCTCCTGGCTTTCTGTGATATTCTGCTCTCCAATGTGGAGTTGGAGACAATTTTAACCTGGCTGCCTGTATGGATAAAAGGAGTGCTGCAGGTTCAAACCTGTACCTCCTCTTCTGCAGGGCAGAACACTGACCAGAATATTTCCCTCTTCGGGAGACACTCTGGCGCCGGGAATTATCCCGAGGTATCCCGGGATTCCACACTAATTAGCCACTTCTGCCTGTTATCTTCCAGATTCTGTGCACTCGCTTATGCACCCTTCAATAAATCTTGGGGTGAGCGAGGGGAATTGAACCCCCAACCCCTGGATCCACAGTCCAGTGCTCTAACCGGATTGA